>NZ_MWJN01000220.1:0-2905 GCF_002027145.1 Microbispora sp. GKU 823
ATCTTCTGGGAGAGGTCGCCCTTGGCGACGGCGGTGGTGACCTCGGCGATGGAGCGGACCTGGCTGGTGAGGTTGCCCGCCATGGCGTTCACCGAGTCGGTGAGGTCCTTCCAGGTGCCCGAGACCCCCGGAACCTCGGCCTGCCCGCCGAGCTGGCCCTCGGTGCCGACCTCCCGCGCCACGCGCGTCACCTCGGAGGTGAACAGGGAGAGCTGGTCGACCATCCCGTTGAAGACCGTCGCGATCTCCGTCAGCAGGCCGTCTCCGTCCTCGGGGAGCCGGGTGCCGAAGTCGCCGTCCCGTACGGCGGTGAGGCCGGCCAGGAGCTGCCGCAGATCCAGTTCGGGGTCGCCGCCGGCGGCGCGCGCTGATCGCGCACGCTTCGCGGTGCCTGCCCTCTCGACCATGTCCACCCTCGCGATCGCCGTCTGAACTGGGAAAAGAAAGCATATAAAGCGGTGACCGCCGCTGCGGACGGAGCGGGCGCACCAGCCTGCAAGGCTACCGGGCGGACGATCTCCGCGGAGCGCCCCCATAGGCGACGTGTCAGTGTCGATCACGACTTCGGGGTACATCCGCACCGTGCACGTACTGCGCCTGTGCTCCGTCTTCGCCGCGCCCGTGACCGCGCTGCGGGGCAGGGGCGTGCGGTTCGATCCCGTCGGGGGCATGCAGAACCACTGCGCGCGGCTCAGCGAGGCGCTCGACCGGCTCGGCGTGCGGCAGACGATCGTCACCACCCGCCCGCCCACGGCCCCCCGTACGGAGGACTTCGGACGGCACGGGCTGCTGGTGCGGCTGGGCCTGCCGATCCCGGCGGGCCGGCAGATGTACGCGGTGGCGGCCTGGCCGCTGCTGTCCCGGCTCGCGGAGGGAGCCGACCTGGTCCACGCCCACCTGGGGGAGGACCTGGCCGTCGTGCCGCTTGCCCTGCGGGCGGCCGGCCACGCCCGGGTGCCGTTCGTCCTCACCGTCCACTGCAGTCCCGGCCACACGGTGAGCGGCCGTACGCCGCGTGCGCTGGTGCTGCGGCACCTCGGCGGAGCGCTGGAACGGCGGGGCACGGCCCGTGCCGACGCGGTGATCGTGCTCACCTCGCGGATGCGGGACGTGCTGGTCGGCGGCGGCGTCCCGGCGGGCCGCGTCCACGTGATCCCCTCCGGGATAGCCCCGGTGTTCACCCGGCCCGCCGGCCCGGGCCCGCTGCTCGACGGCGTGCCCGTGCCGCGCGTGCTGTACGTGGGCCGCCTCCACGAGCAGAAGGGCGTGGACGTCCTGCTGCGGGCGCTCGCGCTGCTCGGCGACCCACCGGTCGACCTCCTGGTGGTGGGTGACGGGCCGCGCGCCAGGCGGCTGCGGGAACTCGCGGAGCGGCTGGGCGTCGCCGCCCGGGTCCACCTGCGCGGGTTCGTCCCGCAGGAGGATATCCCCGGCGTGCTCGGCGGGGGAGACCCGCTCGTGCTCCCCTCCCGGTATGAGGAACTCGGCACGGTGCTGATCGAGGCCATGCACGCGGGCAACCCGATCGTCGCCACCCGCGTCGGCGGCATTCCCGACCTGGTCGAGGACGGCGTCACCGGGCTGCTCGTCCCGCCCGGGCGGCCCGAGGCGCTGGCCGCCGCCATCCGCCGGCTGCTCGACGACCCGGCGGAGGCCAAGGAGATGGCCGCCAACGCCCGGCGCAGGGTCGCCGAGCTGCACTGGGACACACTCGTGCACCGGGTGCACGCGGTCTACGGCGAGGTGCTGCGGGCGCGTACGCGGATCGAGGCCCGGGCCTGAGCCCCATCCGGTGTCGACATCCGGGCCCGCGCCTCATCCCGTGGAGTCGCGGCCGGCGTCGAACACCTTCTCGTAGTGCTCACGCGCCTGCTCGACCACGGAGTCATCGAGCCACGCGACCGGCTCGACCCGGTCGATGAGCGGCTCGTGGTCGGGGCCGCGGGCCACCACTCGACCGGCCAGCACCCACGCGTGCCGCTCCTCGTCCTTCTCGGCCAGGTGTGTGTACTTGCAGATCTGACGGGCCAGCCAGTCACGCAGCGGGAGAGTCCACCAGCGCTCGGCGTCGAGCACCGTCACCGACAGGCCGGGCAGTTCCAGACGGCTCTCGTAGTCGACGCTCGGCTTGCCGGCGTCGGCGTCGGGGCCCTTGGAATAGCGCAGGTACAGCCCGGGCCGGTGCTCGACGAGCTCGGTCAGCTCGTCGAGGCTCTTGATCGTCGGTATCCCGCTCACCTCACCCCTCCACGGTCACGCCCGTCGCGTCTCTTCCCGATGGTCACGCGGGGTGCGGAGGGCGCTGGTCCGGCGGAACGCCGCCGCCCTTGTTCCCCTTGTCGGTGCCGTGCGGGTGCCCTCCGGACTTCGCGGCGCTCGCCGACTCCGGGATGACGTCGACGTTCTCGTCGTTGGCGCCGCCCCCGCCTGACCGGCGGAGCTCCGGCTGCTGAGGCTCGGTCATCGTCTCTCCTCTCCGCGGGCCGTACCGGACAACGGCCGCACCGGAAACGGGCGGTCCGGAAACGGTCCGTCGGCGGTGCTGTCCACCCCTCCCCATCCGCCAACAGGGCAAACCCCCGTCCTGTGAGCGCCGGAGAGGGCGTCACGCACCGTGACATCCCCTCCGATGGCCCGGCGGAGATTGCTAATGCGCATTATTACCGCTATTACACCGTTGACGGGAGGGCGGAGGAGCCCGCAGTATGTCATCTCGGCGAAACTAATACGCATTAGCACCGTAACCAGTGACTACATGCGGTGATGTCGCTCGCGCTCACCCCCCGCCCCCGGATCCCTCGCCCCTGAGGAGTCGCCCCCATGAACCAGGACATCGAAAAGGACCGTGACCCCGCCCTGCCGGTGATCGGCCGCCGCGGCCTGCTGGCCGCGCCGGGGGAGCGAT
>NZ_MWJN01000221.1:0-2852 GCF_002027145.1 Microbispora sp. GKU 823
AGCAGGTGGTGGTAGGTCTTCCCGGTGGCGCGGGTCATGCCGATCTCGCAGGTGCGGTTGACCGAGGCGTGCGCGGCGAAGTCGCCCTCGGCCACTGAGGCGGCCTCGGCACGGGTGGCGGAGGCGGTCAGTTCCGGGTGCAGCAGGCCTCGGTCGCCGGCGAAGGCGCAGCATTGCCATCCGTCCGGGACGGCGACCTTTGTCGCCACCGCCTCGGCGATCTTCGTGACGGCGGCGTCGAGGCCGAGCCGGACCGACGAGCAGGTCGGGTGCAGGGCGAGTGAGGCCAGCTTGCGGTCCTGGGGCGGCTGTGGCAGCCGGGGCAGGACGTGCTCGGCCACGAAGGTCACGGCGTCGAGCACCCGGACGGCGGGCGCGGCCGCGACGCCCGGCCGTCCTGCGACGTCCGGCCGTCCGGACCCCGCTGGCGCCGGTTCTTCCACGGCCGCCGGTTCTTCCGAGGCCGCCGCCGTGAGCCGTTCGAATCCCTCGGTGCAGGAGGCGGCGTCGCTGACCACCGGGATCTTGCCGCCGTCGGTCGCCGCAAGGAGCGTCTCCCGTACCCGGCGGCGCATCACCGCATAGCCCCCGCCCAAGCCCTTGGAGGACCACGGGGTGCCGCAGCACAGGCTGCCGATGCCCTGCGGCACGTGCAGGCGAAGGCCGGCGCGTTCGGCGAGCCGTAGCAGCGCGGTCATGACGCCGGGACCGCCGTCGGCGGGGGCGAACATGGTGTTCAGGCAGGACGGCAGGTAGACGGCGTCGGCGTCGCGTGCCGGGGCGGGACGGCGCCGTCTGCCGCCGGCTGGCAGGTCGCGGCTCCACTGGGGGACGGTGTCGGGGCCGGCGACCGCGCGGGCGGCCCGGCTGGCGCCCTCGGCCAGCCCGGCCGGGGCCGCGGCGGCGGCGTCGAGGGCGAGGTCCATGGCCCGGGTCACCCCGTCCCAGTGCCTGGCGGCGCTCTTCCAGGCGGTGTGCGCGGCGCGGCCGTGCCGGCCGGCGCGCAGGCGTTTGGTGAGGTCGCCGGTGTTGATCAGCACGGGGCAGGCGGTGGCGCACATGCCGTCCACGGCGCAGGTGTCGACGGCGTCGTAGCCGTACTCCTCCTCCAGCTGCCGGGCCAGGGCGTGGTCGCCGGCGGCCTGGGCCGCGGCGATCTCGCGGCGCAGCACGATGCGCTGGCGCGGGGTGGTGGTCAGGTCGCGGCTGGGACAGACCGGCTCGCAGTAGCCGCACTCCACGCACCGGTCGACCTCCGGCTCCACCGTGGCGACCGGTTTGAGGTCACGCAGGTGCGCCCTGGGGTCGTCGGTCAGCACCACGCCGGGGTTGAGCGTGCCGGCCGGGTCGCACAAACGCTTGACCTCACGCATCACCTCATACAACTCCTCGCCGTACTGGCGGCGCACGAAGGGGGCCATCACCCGGCCGGTGCCGTGCTCGGCCTTGAGCGTGCCACCACGAGACAGCACGGCCTCCACCAGATCCTCGGTGAAGTCGGCGTAACGCTGCAGGTCGCCGCCGAAACGCTCGTTGAGCATGAAGTGCAGATTGCCGTCCTTGGCATGCCCGAAGATCACACTGCGCTCATAACGGTAACGGTCGAACAGCCCGGTCAGCTCGGCGCACAAATCGGCCAGGACGGGGACGGGGACGGCGATGTCCTCCAGCAACGCCGTCGTGCCGGACGGCCGCGCCCCGGCAACCGCGGCGTACAGGTTCTTGCGGATGCGCCACAGCGCCGCCCGGCCCGGGCCCTGCCCGCTGAGCCGGGCCGGGGCGGCCAGGTCCATTCCGGCGAAGATGCGCCCGGCCTCCCGCTCGCGTGCGGCGAGCAGCTCCGGGTCGGACTCCTGCCACTCCACCAGCAGCGCCGCGTGGTCGCGCACCTGAAGGGTGCGCAGCAGCTCGTCGGCCTTCGGGTCGAGCTGGGCCACCCGCAGCGACTCGGCGTCCAGCAGCTCGACGGCGGCGGCCCCGGCCGCGACGATCTGCGGCACCGCCGCCATCGCCTCCCGCAACGCCGGGAAGACGACCAGGCCGGTCGCGGCGAGCCGGTGCGCCGGCACGGTCCGCAGCACCGCCTCGGCGACGAACCCGAGAGTGCCCTCGCTGCCGACGAGCAGACGGGCGAGGATCTGCGCCGGACTGTCGTGGTCGAGGAAGCTGTTGAGGCCGTACCCCATGGTGTTCTTGATGGCGAACTGCGCGGTGATCCGGCGGACCGACTCGGGGTTGCCGCGGACACGCTCGCGCAGCCGTACCAGGCCCTCGGCCAGAGCGGGTTCCAGCGCACGCAGCCGCGCGTCGGCGTCGGCCGCGCCGGTGTCGATCACGGTGCCGCTGGGCAGCACCACCGTCATCGACTCCAGCGTCCGGTAGGCGCTGGCATGGGTGCCACAGGTCATCCCGCTGGAGTTGTTGGCCACCACCCCGCCGATCGTGCACGCCGACTCACTGGCCGGGTCCGGCCCCAGCCTGCGACCATAAGCCGCCAGCCGCGCGTTGACCTGCCGCAACACCGCCCCCGGCTGCACCCGCACCCGCTCACCACCATCCAGCACCTCCACATCCCGGAAGTGACGGCGGGTGTCGACCAGCAGATGCTCACTCACCCCCTGCCCCGACAGGCTGGTGCCACCGGACCGGAAGGTCAACGGCAACCCCGCCCGCATCAACGCCGCCACCTGCTCGGCACTGTCCGGCACCAGGACCGCCTGCGGAGTCAGCAGATAATGCGAAGCATCATGCGCCATACCAAGCCGGTCACTCACCCGCGACCGGCTGATCCCCGGCACGACCGCCTCCACCGCCGCCAGAACGGCGGGATCCGGCGGGGCGATACGGCGCGG
>NZ_MWJN01000222.1:0-2780 GCF_002027145.1 Microbispora sp. GKU 823
TGTGTGCCGGCGGCGCCATGTGTGCCGGCGGCGCCATGTGTGCCGGCGGCGCCGATGTGTGCCGGCGGCGCCATGTGTGCCGGCGGGGCCGTGTGTGCCGGCGGGGCCAGGGGAGAGGATGCGTGCGGTGGCCGTCCCGAGGCCCGTCGGGCCCTGCGACCACCGGGCCGCCGGACCCCTGCGCAGCTCCTCCTCGAAGTAGCGCCGGGACCGCTGGTGCCAGCGCAGGATCGCCGCCATCCAGTTGCGCAGGTCGGACACGTATCCCTCGACCGACTCCCGTACGGTCTCCCCCGCCTCGATGCGGTCGAGCAGGGCGGGCAGGTCGACGGTGGTGATGTGCTCGAACTGCCTCATCCGGCTGGTCATGAGCGCGTCCACCACGGTCACCGCCTCGTCGGGCGCGCAGTCGAAGAAGGTGCCCAGCACCACGACGGCGTTGTGCAGCTCACCCTCGAACTGGATCTCCTTCTGATAGGAGAACAGGTCGTTCATCAGGCACGCGTAGTCCTGCGCGGCGTCGGTCATGCCGAGGAACTCGCGGGTGCGGTGGATCTCGGTGGGGATGACCCGGCCCGGCGCCAGCCTGGCCAGGCTCATCGTCATCTGCGAGCCGAACGTCCTGCGCCGCATCTCGATGTAGTCGACCGGGTCGGGCACGCGGTGCTGGGCCTGGTTGGCCAGTTCCCACACCCAGCTGTCGATCATCTCCTCGACGGCGGCGCGGAAGGCCCGGCGGGAGTCCTCCTGCAGCGGCCCGGCGGTGCGCGGCCACAGGTCGGCCAGCCCGCGTTCCAATCCCGTCACCGGGGTCAGGCGCGGGACGAGGTCCAGTGGCATGAACTCCTTGAGCCGCCGGTTGCCGAGCTTCGCGCCGACCAGGTCGCGCGCCGCCCCGTAGACCCGGGGATAGTAGTCGTCGCCGTACGTCCCCCAGGCCAGCCAGTTGGTGGCCAGGATCAGCTCGTCGGCGGAGGCGTCCGGGTTGATGCCGGACGCGCACAGGGCGAGGTCGAAGCCGACGAGTTGCGGTTCGTTCCAGACGGCGGTCGCCGGGATGCCGGGAACCCCGTCGAAGAAGCCCATGGCGGCGCACCATTCGACGTCCGCCGCTCGCGCCGCGTCCAGGTGCGGGTTGTCGTGCACCTCGAACGGCATGTACGGCTGCGGCAGCCGCACCGCCGCCTCCGAGAAGGGCCGGTGGGTGTGGTTGCGCAGGCCGCCCGCGCCCGTGAGGTGGGCGCGGGCCACGTTCATGCCGAGGAAGCCGGTCTCTCCCGCCGTCTTGGTGTAGCGGCTGGAGGCGGTGTGCCAGGCGTGTCCGCCCGCCTGCCAGTCCTGCAGTCCCTTGACGTAGCTCAGCACCAGCGCCTGCTCGGGCGGCAGGACCCCTTCGTCGGCGAACAGCGCCGGAAGCTCGGTCAGCGCGGTGTGCTCGAACTGGTGCAGCCGGGAGGTGAGCAGGTCATTGGTGATCTCCACGGCCCGCTCGGTGTCGCAGCCGAAGAAACGCTCGCAGACCAGGACACAGTTGGACAGCTCACCCTCCTGCAGCACCTCCCGCTCGTAGGAGAACAGGTCGTTGCGCAGGTGCACGGCGTCGGCGAACGACTCGGTCAGCACCCGGATCGGCCGGGAATCCGCCAGCCGGGCCGGCAGCTCCGCGCCGGCCGCGTGCTCCACCAGCGCGGCCGACCAGGGGGCGCCGCCGACCTTCCTGCGTTCCTCGATGTACTCGATGGGGTTGGAGACGGCCTCGCGCTCGATGTGGAACAGCTCCCACATCGACTCCTGCAGGAGGTCCCGGGTGACCCGGACGAACCGGCGCCGCCACGCCTCGGACATGGCGGGCACGGTCCGGGGCCACAGGTCGGCCAGGCCCCGCTCCACGGGGTTGGACGGCTCGGGCGGGTCGTCCGTCATGAACGCGTCGAGCCGGTCCAGGTAGTCCTGGGCGCCGTCCAGGTCCCTGCTGCGTTTGAACGTCTCCAGGAAGTGGTCGTCGAAGTAGAAGACCCACACGTACCAGTCCGTGACCAGGTCGAGTTCGGTGGCGGAGCAGTCGGGATGGGTGTAGGCGCACATCAGGCCGTAGTCCATCGCGTCGAGCGACTCCTCGGTCCAGATGTCCGGATCGTCGAGCATGCCCATGTCCGCCGCCCACCCCCGCGTGTGCGCCCGGGCGGTCTCCACGTGGGGGTTCAGCCGGGGCGGATAGGGGAGGTAGAAGTCCGGCAGCCGGTAGGAGGACATCAGAGGATCTCGACGCTCTCCAGGATGCCGAGGGCGTCGGGGACCAGGACGGCCGCCGAGTAGTAGGTGGTCACCAGGTAGGAGATGATCGCCTTGTCGTCGATGCCCATGAAGCGCACCGACAGGCCGGGCTCGTACTCGTCCACCAGCCCCGTACGGCGCAGACCGACGACGCCCTGGTCCTTCTCCCCCAGGCGCATGACCATGATCGAGCTGATGCCCTTGTCGTTCACCGGGATCTTGTTGCACGGCAGCATCGGCACCCCGCGCCAGGCCGGCGCCTTCTGGCCGTTGAACTCCACGGTCTGCGGGTAGATGCCCCGGGCGTTGCACTGCCGGGCGAAGGCCGCGATCGCCTTCGGGTGGGCGAACATCACGCTCGGGTTCTTCCAGACCGTGGCGAGCAGCTCGTCGAGGTCGTCCGGGGTGGGCGGGCCGGAACGGGTGTGCAGGCGCTGCTTGAGGTCGGCGTTGTGCAGCAGACCGAAGTCGCGGTTGTTGACCAGCTCGTGCTCCTGACGCTCCCG
>NZ_MWJN01000223.1:0-2720 GCF_002027145.1 Microbispora sp. GKU 823
GGGACGAAGTCGTAACAAGGTAGCCGTACCGGAAGGTGCGGCTGGATCACCTCCTTTCTAAGGAGCATCTGGCCGGCTCGGTTGGTGCTGTCACGCGGGTGTCCGTGTGATGGTGTCGAGTTCGGTCCATCGTCGCGTTCATCAGCGAGTGTCTGGTGCGTGGCGTGCTCATTAGTGGAGCACTGGTTATTCAGCCGGTTGTGGTTGCCGGATCGGTGAGTACCGCCGCCTTCGTGCGGAGTGGGAAAGCGGATTTCCGGGGGTTGTGACTGGTTGGGCACACTGTTGGGTCCTGAGGAAACGGACCGTATGCTCGGCGCTTTCGAGGTGCTGGGTGGTTTGTTTTCTCCAGGGCTGGTCTCCTGCCATACCGGCCGGGGCTTGTGGGTGGCTGTGCTGCTCGTGGGTTCGGGTGTCTTGGTGGTGGGGTGGGCTGGTTGTCTGGTTGTTGTTTGTGAATTGCATAGTGGACGCGAGCATCTTTGTGGCCAAGTTGTTTAGGGCACACGGTGGATGCCTTGGCATCAGGAGCCGATGAAGGACGTGGGAGGCTGCGTTAAGCCTCGGGGAGTCGCCAACCAGACGTTGATCCGGGGATGTCCGAATGGGGAAACCTAGCACCAGTCATGTGGTGTTGCCGCCGTCTGAATGTATAGGGCGGTTGGTGGTAACGCGGGGAAGTGAAACATCTCAGTACCCGTAGGAGAAGAAAACAAATTAGTGATTCCGTGAGTAGTGGTGAGCGAAAGCGGAGGAGGCTAAACCGTGCGCGTGTGATAGCCGGCGGGCGTTGCGTGTGCGGGGTTGTGGGACCTTCCGGGGGAGACCGCCGTCTCTTCAGGCAGTGAGAAATCGGTGGGGTAGTCGAACGCTCTGGGAAGGGCGGCCGTAGACCGTGATAGCCGGGTAGGCGAAATCTTGCCGACTGCTGGGAGTGTTCCCGAGTAGCACGGGGCTCGAGGAATCCTGTGTGAATCTGCCAGGACCACCTGGTAAGCCTAAATACTTCCTGGTGACCGATAGTGAACGAGTACCGTGAGGGAAAGGTGAAAAGCGCCCCGGTGAGGGGTCGTGAAATAGTACCTGAAACCGTGTGCCTACAAGCCGTAGGAGCGTAAACGGGTTCGCCCGTTTGTGATGTGACTGCGTGCCTTTTGAAGAATGAGCCTGCGAGTTATGGTGTGTGGCGAGGTTAACCCGTGTGGGGGAGCCGTAGCGAAAGCGAGTCTGAATAGGGCGTTTGAGTCGCATGCTGTAGACCCGAAGCGGGGTGATCTACGCATGGGCAGGTTGAAGCGTGGGTAAGACTGCGTGGAGGACCGAACCCACCAGGGTTGAAAACCTGGGGGATGACCTGTGTGTAGGGGTGAAAGGCCAATCAAACTCCGTGATAGCTGGTTCTCCCCGAAATGCATTTAGGTGCAGCGTTGCGTGGTGCTTGCCGGAGGTAGGGCTCTGGATGGCTGATGGGCCCGACAAGGTTACTGACGTCAGCCAAACTTCGAATGCCGGTAAGTTGAGCGTGGCAGTGAGACTGCGGGGGATAAGCTCCGTGGTCGAGAGGGAAACAGCCCAGATCACCGACTAAGGCCCCTAAGCGTGTGCTAAGTGGGAAAGGATGTGGAGTCGCAGTGACAACCAGGAGGTTGGCTTAGAAGCAGCCATCCTTGAAAGAGTGCGTAATAGCTCACTGGTCAAGTGATTCTGCGCCGACAATGTAGCGGGGCTCAAGTACACCGCCGAAGTCGTGGCACCGCCGGCTGACTTTGTCAGTTGGTGGTGGGTAGGGGAGCGTCGTGCGAGCCGGTGAAGCCGCCGAGTGATCGTGTGGTGGAGGTCGTGCGAGTGAGAATGCAGGCATGAGTAGCGAGTCAGAAGTGAGAATCTTCTGCGCCGGATGACCAAGGGTTCCTGGGGCAGGTTCGTCCGCCCAGGGTAAGTCGGGACCTAAGGCGAGGCCGACAGGCGTAGTCGATGGACAACGGGTTGATATTCCCGTACCCGCTGTGATGCGCCCATATCGAATCCAGTGATACTAAGGGTCCTTAAGCCCTCCGAGCCTTCGGGTTTGGGGTGAGGCTGAACGCCTGGCCTGATCTGGTAGTAGGTAAACGATGGGGTGACGCAGGAAGGTAGCCCAGCCCGGGCGGTGGTTGTCCCGGGGTAAGCATGTAGGGCGAGAGATAGGCAAATCCGTCTCTCATGTGCCTGAGGTGTGATGCCGAGCCGATTGTGGCGAAGTGGGTGATCCTATGCTGCCGAGAAAAGCCTCTAGTGAGTGTCGCGGCGGCCCGTACCCGAAACCGACTCAGGTGGTCAGGTAGAGAATACCAAGGCGGTCGGGTGAACTGTGGTTAAGGAACTCGGCAAATTGCCCCCGTAACTTCGGGAGAAGGGGGACCTTTACTGGTGATCGGACTTGCTTCGTGAGCTGGTGGGGGTCGCAGTGGCCAGGGGGAAGCGACTGTTTACTAAAAACACAGGTCCGTGCGAAGTCGTAAGACGATGTATACGGACTGACGCCTGCCCGGTGCCGGAACGTTAAGGGGACCGCTTAGCACTCTTCGGGGTGCGAAGGTGAGAACTTAAGCGCCGGTAAACGGCGGTGGTAACTATAACCATCCTAAGGTAGCGAAATTCCTTGTCGGGTAAGTTCCGACCTGCACGAATGGCGTAACGACTTCCCCGCTGTCTCAACCACAGGCCCGGTGAAATTGCAG
>NZ_MWJN01000224.1:0-2709 GCF_002027145.1 Microbispora sp. GKU 823
TGCACCTGAGCGCCGTTGGCCTGCGACGCCCCGCTGACGTCCAGGCACCGCCCGGACCCCACACCCTTGAGCGCGCTGGTGCTCCCCGACGGCGACGACGGCGACGGCGAGGGCGTCGACGTACCGTTCCGAGGCCCGGCGGAGGCCATCACGGACTGGGCGCCCGACGGCCACTGCCCGTTGGTGACGGTCACGTTGTTGTTGACGACGTTGCCGCGGTCGCCGTTGGTGATGTTGGTGCTGCCGTTGGTCGACCAGTTGCCGGTGACGGTGAAGTTGCCCATGTTCTCGCCACCCCAGTAGTTGGCGGTGGCCCAGGTGCCGGTGTTCGAGAAGACGTTGTTCCTGACGGTGTAGTACTTGGAGCCCTCGTCGAAGTAGAGCCCGAACCAGCCGTTGGTCCGCAGGCAGTAGTTGTCGCTGATCAGCGCGTTCGGGTTCCACGACAGCGTGTAGATGCAGCCGCCGTCGGTCATCTGCTGCATGACGTCGTGCACGTAGTTGCCGACGAGCTTGTTGCCCGACGCGGTGGTGGGCGTGGTGTACCGCGGCTGGTAGTTGTACAGACCCCGGTTGGCGTACTGGGTGCTGCCGCCGGGCTCGTTGGCGCCCCACCCGTAGCCGATCGACATGCCGGTGTAGGGCATGTTGTAGACCTCGTTGTGGGACACGTCGGTGGTGGTGACGTAGGTGGTCAGGACCGAGACGATGCCCCGGTAGTCCAGCCCCAGGTCGTGGATGCGGTTGTCGGTGATGGTGATGTTGCGGTTGACCATCCGCTGGTCGCTGGGGTGGTGGGCGTCGGCGCGCACGCCGCCGACCACGATGCCGCCGGCCGAGCTGCGGGCGATCTCGGACCGGGTGACCGTGATGTCGCTGGCCCCCAGGCCGACACCGCTGGCGTGCGCGTTGGCGTCGTTGCCGATGCCCACGGCCGTCTGGCCCAGGTTGACGAACTGCGAGTCGGTGAAGGTGATGTGGTTGGCCGCCGACACCTGCACCGCCGCGGGCATCTGGTACCAGTTCGGCCTTGTGGCCTCGAACTGCTGGCAGCCCTCCTGGCAGGAGTTCGGCAGGTCGCCGGGCCAGTTCCAGTTGCCCGCGATGTAGGCGCCGGTCTGCTGGTCGGCGAAGCCCTGGTTACTGCTGGGCCCCAGCCAGCTGGTGCCGCTGAAGGTGATCCCGCTGAAGGTGATGTGGTGCGCGGGCGCGTCGTAGGTGCCGCCGACGTCCACCAGGGACTGCAACACCGGCAACTCCACGCTGGTGCTGCTCATGTTCTGCCCGGCGAGAGGGATGTAGGAGAGCACACCGGTCGTGGGGTCGATGTACCACTCACCCGGCGAGTCGAGGAACTCGTAGGCGTTCTCGATGTAGAGCGGACCGGCCCGGTGCGGACTGGTGAACACGTCGTACCCGAAAATGTTGTTGTTCCAGCTGGGCTGCTGCATCGTGATGAAGTTGCCGCTGATGCTCTGCACCCGCACGTACCGGTCGGTGAACGAACCGACGCTCTCCAGCTCGACCCGGTTCTGGCCGGCCAGGTTGTTCAGGTAGCTCAGCGCGCTGTTGCCGAACCGCAGCCCGGAGCCGGTGGCGGTGAAGTCCGACCGGTTCACCTGGGTACGCGCACGCGTCGCGAGAGCGCCGTTGACATACAGCTGCCGGGTGTCGATTCCGGCGCCGACGTTGGCCTGCCAGATGTTCTTCGCCTGGTTGGCGAGCGTCCAGCCGGTGACCGCCCTGGCGCCGCTGATGACGGGATGCGCCGACGGGGCCGCCTGCCACACCACCTGATACCCGTTGCTGCCCGAGTCGGCGGCGGTCAGCCGTAGCGGCGCGGAGAGCCGGTACACCCCGTCGGCGAGTTGCACGACGATGTCGCCGGACATGGAGCTGTTCAACGACCGCACCGCCGTCTGCGCCCCCGACAGCGAACACGGCTGAGCCGACGAACAGGTGCTGCCGGTGCCCGAAGGCGAAACGTACAGGGTCGTGGTGGCGGCACGGGCTGCCGTGGCCGATGCGACGACTGTCATCGCGGCGGCCAGTGCCGCGATGACGAGACCAACCAGAAGCGGCCTCAACACCGCAAAAGGGGGGGACGGATGCTCAATTCGATCGGTCACGTGCTTCTCCATGGTGGCGCGGTCCTCACGTGCCACCACGAGGGATCTGGTGGAGTGAGGTGATGGAAGCCGACGTGGCCGACCACGGTGCGGAGGCATGCGACACACCTCCACACACCCGCCGTGTGGTCCAGCCGCAGGGGCCCGGAAGAAGCGTCCTCCGGGTGCTCAGCTACCAATTACGGGTGCGAGCACCGAGGCCCGTCAAGACCTTAAGAACACTTAATTTTCACGGCAGGCATGTAAACGTCATCTCGTCGTAACGACCAGAAGTCTCTGATCAGCGGAAATCCACACAGGCATTCCCGCGCGGGCGGACCGCCTCGCGTGAATCGCGATGATGTTTCGTACTCACGATGCCACGTCCCGGACAGCCTGCGGGTGACCTGGCCCGCAGAGTCATACTTTTACTGCGATCGTGAGGAGGAAGCACCGTGACCGACACCCAGCGTGAGGGCGGATACCGGCCGGGTTATGAGGTGGCGGCCGAGCAGGTGCTGGAGCTCATCGCCCGGCTGGGCCTGCGACCGGGCGACCGCATGCCGACGGAAAACGACCTGGCCCGCCAGCTGGGCACCAG
>NZ_MWJN01000225.1:0-2635 GCF_002027145.1 Microbispora sp. GKU 823
CCGGTGGTCGAGACCGTCACGTCCGCCTCGTCGGACTCCAGGACCAGGTACGGCCGCCCGGACTCCAGCACCCGAGCACGCGCCCGAGTGACCGAGGCGTAGAACGAGATCCCGATACGGGGACGCTTGCCGGGGTCGATCGACATCGACACGTGGGTGTAGGGACCGTGCGTCATCAGGCCACCCCGCGACCGTTGGCCAGGCCGTGAAACCGCCGCTCGACCGACCGGGCGAACGAGGCCGCCTCATGGGCGAGCTGCCGGGCGAACTCGACATCGGCCGGGCTGACCTGGTCGCTGTCCGAGGTCGTCAGCAGCACCGAGGTCGAGCCGAAGTCCAGCGCCAGCACCGGCGTCCGCGCCGGGTACGGCATGGTCTTGGCCGAGGCCCCGCCCCCAGTGTTGAGGCTGATCACGGCCGAGGGCCGCACCGTGCGCCGCCCCATCACGCAGCGTCCTTCGCAGCAGTGGTCGTCTTGCCGGCCGCCGTCCGGGGAGCCCGCATCACCCGAGCCGAGATCGAGTAGGCCAGCCGCCCCGTCGCCTGGTGGACGTACGGCTTGACCTCCAGGCCCTCGAACTCGGCCGGGGCCAGCGGCACACCCGGCAGCGACGGCGGAACAACCGGCTGAACCTCGGCGAGGATCTTCACCGTCACCGTCTTCTGCGCGGCCTTGAGCGAGGGGTCGGCGTCCATCACCGGGACCTGCCAGACCGGCAGGCCGGTCGTCTTGTCCTTGGCCTGGGTGTCCCGCTTGGCGTCGAAGTCCTTCGCCGCGCTTACCTCGCCCACGACGTAGCAGCCATGCGGGAACAGCAGCTCGAAGCTGATCGGGATGGGTCCTTGCAGTGCCATCGTTCACCACCTCCTTGTCCACCCCTCTAGACAGTGGCGGCTGGTCCGCGACGAGAACTGTCTAGGGGGCTATGCAGTCGACGATAGCAACACCCAGCGAGCATGTCTAGGGGGGTGGACGGAAGTGCATGGCCAGGAGATCGCCACCATGCACCCTCCTTAGGGAGATATTCGATAACGTGCCCGTGAGCGCTGGCTGTTGATCCTTAGTTACCCAAGCTGCTGTTAGCAAACGGTCGCGTTCATGATGTGGTGCATCGTTCACCGGGAAGAACAAGACCCAATTGCAAGGCGGGAGGATTAGCTAAATACTCTTCTAGAAGTGGGTAGGGATCGACTCGGCCTCGCATCCTCTCGTATGCGGCAACGAATCCCCCATTGCATAGCCAGCAGAGAAGGCCTCTAATGCATCTTCCCTTCGATTCTCCCTTATTGGGGCAGCAATCGTGCCAGTGGTCAAGATTTAACCCTCTGTCGTTGCTGTGCGGTTCGTTGCAGAGATAGCAAGACCGATTCTGATATTCGAATAGAAGATAGATCTCGCTGAACTTTCTATTATGTTTGGCGGCTCGCGTTGCTATGCCGCTGCAATACCTGCATCGGCTGCGCGGCAGTCCTCGCACGCCGTCGAAGATAAACTCATCTAGAGGACGTTCTTGCTGGCAGAGGGTGCACCAGTAGACTCCGAGTGCCACCATCTCCCGAGCCTCAAATGGTTCGGTTCTCAGGCGAATCGGCTGCAGCTCGGCGCCATGATGACACATCAGCCAATGGGATGTGCAGTAGCCGTCATTGTCGATGGCTCGCCTACAGTCGACAAAGCTGCATTCATTGTCTTCTGAGACGAAAGCCCGCAGAATTGGCCGCATCTGCTCACCTGACTTGTGTTGGTCATAATGCGTGCGGCAGTAGTATTTCGACATTCTGCGGCGCGGACAGTCAGGGAAGGTGCAATTATTATCTTTTCGTACTAGATGCGAATTGATGGGAGTCAATCGGCTTGGATCTTTATCGCGTTTCAAAAATTGCTGGCGATGGGCGCTGCAATATCCTGCCGCAATCCCTGTTGCTGCATATGGCGATCTTTCGCAGTCTCGAAATAAACAAGTTATATCGCTCAACTTTAACGGTTGCCCCCTCTCAAAACTCGGCCAGAAATCGCGCGTCTCGGTAGCGGTGTCCTCTCCCCTGGGAGGCATAGCAGGCACGTCCGGGGGAGTGTTCTCCCCAGACCTTGTGATGCACTGGTGTTACTGCGAAGGCTAGCTGGGCCCACCGACAAAACCGTGTGCCCTACCTAAGCGTCCGTTGGAAGCGCTTGACCTTCCCGGTTTCAAAGCCGTCGCTGAGTAGCACGGTGGTCAGCCGTAATAACTCGCCGAGTCGGTGCTGAATTCCCGCTCAGGGACAGGCGACTGGTCTCGGCGAATCGAGGTCGAACAGTTGAAGGCGACAGTAGGCAGCGGTCGCATCATCGAAGGTTTTGCTGCGGGGCCAGCGTTCGCCGTGGGGGTCGGAACGCTCCGCTTCGCGGACTCTGCGGATTAGTGCAGTCGGACCGTCCTGCGTAAGGACGTTGAGGAGTTGCCGCCAGGTGATGAGCCGGTAGCGGCTGACGGCGTCGGCAGCGCCGTCGGTGAGCAGGCCCGCAGCGCCAACCTGGTCGGCGGGGGTGGTGCCGGTGAGGGCATGGTCCGCGGCTTGGGGGTCGGTGGAGGCGACCCAGAAGCCGCCGTCGCGGTTGCGATAGGTGCCGAGGGTTTCGACGTACTCGCGGCGG
>NZ_MWJN01000226.1:0-2508 GCF_002027145.1 Microbispora sp. GKU 823
CCGACAGTTTCCCCGCGGTGGACTACTTCGAGGAGGCGCGCCTGCCCTTCGTCGTCGGCGTCAACGGCTTCGACGGGGAGTACACCCATGGGGAGGACGAACTGCGTGAGGCCCTGACGTTGTCGCCCCGGGTCCCGATCGTCCGCACCGACGCCCGTGACCGTGAATCGGTCAAGAGCACCCTGATCACCCTCGTCGAACACGCGCTGACGTCCCACGTGGGCGCGGTCCGTTGAGAGCAGGGAACGGACCGGACCGGCGATCTCGCCCCGGCGGCACGGGCGTGAAGGGCGTGCGGGCGGATAGTCTGGGGAGACTGATGATTCACCGACCCGTCCACTCGCTTCGAGGCTGGCCAAACACGTGTTCGAGACGCTTTCCGACCGGCTGACTTCGGTCTTCTCCTCCCTTCGGTCCAAAGGCAGGCTTTCCGACGCCGACATCGACGCGACCTGCCGCGAGATCCGCATCGCGCTGCTCGAGGCGGACGTCGCGCTGCCGGTCGTGAAGGACTTCGTGGCCCGGGTCAAGGAGCGGGCCCGCGGCGCCGAGGTCTCCCAGGCGCTCAATCCCGCGCAGCAGGTCGTGAAGATCGTCAACGACGAGCTCATCGAGGTGCTGGGCGGCGAGACGCGGCGGCTGCGCTACGCCAAGACCCCGCCGACCGTGATCATGCTGGCCGGTCTCCAGGGCTCCGGTAAGACGACCCTGGCCGGCAAGCTCGCCAAGTGGCTGCGCGAGCAGGGGCACGCCCCGCTGCTCGTCGCCTGCGACCTGCAGCGGCCCAACGCGGTGCAGCAGCTCGCCGTCATGGCCGAGCGGGCCGGGGTGGCGGTGTACGCCCCCGAGCCGGGCAACGGCGTGGGCGACCCGGTCGCGGTGGCCCGGCAGTCGGTGGACCACGCGCGCCGTCAGCAGCACGACGTGGTCATCGTCGACACCGCCGGTCGCCTCGGCATCGACCAGGAGCTGATGAAGCAGGCCGCCGACATCCGCGACGCGGTCACCCCCGACGAGGTCCTGTTCGTGCTCGACGCCATGATCGGCCAGGACGCGGTGAGCACGGCTCGCGCGTTCATGGACGGCGTCGGCTTCGACGGCGTGGTGCTGACCAAGCTCGACGGCGACGCCCGAGGCGGCGCCGCCCTGTCGGTGCGGCACGTCACCGGCCGTCCGATCATGTTCGCCAGCACCGGTGAGAAGCTCGAGGACTTCGACGCCTTCCACCCCGACCGCATGGCGGGCCGGATCCTCGACATGGGTGACATCCTCACCCTGATCGAGCAGGCGCAGAAGACGTTCGACGAGCAGGAGGCCGCCAAGATGGCGGGCAAGCTCGTCTCCGGGGACGGCTTCACGCTGGAGGACTTCCTCGAGCAGATGATGATGGTGCGCCGCATGGGGCCCATCAAGAACCTGCTCGGCATGATGCCGGGCATGGGGCAGATGCGCGAGCAGCTCAACCAGGTCGACGACCGCGACCTGGACCGCATCGCGGCGATCATCCGCTCCATGACGCCCGGCGAGCGCCAGGACCCGAAGATCATCAACGGCTCGCGCCGGGCGCGCATCGCCAAGGGGTCGGGCGTCACGGTCACCGAGGTGAACAACCTGGTGGTCCGCTTCTTCGAGGCGCAGAAGATGATGAAGCGGATGACCCAGGGCATGGGCATCCCGGGCATGCCCGGCGGGCGCAAGCAGAAGGCGCAGAAGCCCAAGAAGGGCCGTCGTGTCAGCGGCGACCCGCGCAAGGCCGCCCTCGGCAAGGCCGGCGCGAACGCGGCGCCGGACGCCCCGAAGCTGCCCAAGGGCCTGCTCGGCAACCTCGGCGGCGGCCAGTTGCCCCCCGGTCTGGAGTTGCCGCCCGGCTTCGACCCGTCGAAGCTGAAGCTGCCCGGCCAGAACTGACGGCCCGGACCCCCGCCCGCCCGCCGGTTCTCGGCGGGCGGCGGACAGGTCAGAGGCTCGCCCAGTGTTGTTCAGAGGCTCGCGCTGTGTGTCAAAGGCTCGCGCCTGGGGTCATCGGTGTGGCGTCGATCCTGCCGTCGTCGCACACCGTCGCGCTGAACGGAACCTCCAGGTGCGCGACCTCGTCCGGCGGAATGATCATCAGCCGGGCCGAGGCGGGGCACCGGGTCTCGTGCCCGCTCGGCACCACGGTCCAGTGGAGCCGGGCGTGGGCGCTCGTCCCGGGGCGCAGCGTGACCCGGTGCGGGGTGACGCTCTCGCGCCGGGTGCGCGTACGCAGCACGTCGCCGTGGCCGTCGATGAGGACGAGCCCGACGAAGCCGTACACCCAGCAGGTCTTGGCCGAGGTGTTGGTCAGCACGAGCGGCGCGTAGCGGTTGCCCGCCCCCGCGTCCTGTCGTCCCACGCGGGCCCGCAACCCGGTCGTACGGCACCGCTCGGGGGCGGCGCCCGTGCTTCGTGTGGCCGTGGTTCGCGCCGCGGCGCCGTACCGGACGGACGCCGCGCCCGCGGCGGTGGCCCGTCCCGTGTCCGCGGCGG
>NZ_MWJN01000227.1:0-2416 GCF_002027145.1 Microbispora sp. GKU 823
CCTTCGCCCTCGACGTCGATCTTGACGACCTGGCCGGGCCGCAGCTCGCCGTAGAGGATCTTCTCCGACAGCGTGTCCTCCAGCTCCCGCTGGATGGTCCGGCGCAGCGGACGGGCGCCCATCACCGGGTCGTACCCGCGGTCGGCCAGCAGCTGCTTGGCGGCCGGGGTCAGCTCCAGGCCCATGTCGCGGTCCTTCAGGCGCTCGGCCACCTGGGCGAGCATCAGGTCCACGATCTGGATGATCTCCTTGGGCGTGAGCTGGTGGAAGACCACGATGTCGTCGACGCGGTTGAGGAACTCCGGCCGGAAGTGCTGCTTGAGCTCCTCCTGCACCTTGACCTTCATCCGCTCGTAGGTGCTCTCCTCGTCGTTGGCCTTCGCGAAGCCCAGTCCCACGGCCTTCGAGATGTCGCGGGTGCCGAGGTTGGTCGTCATGATGATGACGGTGTTCTTGAAGTCCACCACCCGGCCCTGGGCGTCGGTCAGCCGACCGTCCTCCAGGATCTGCAGCAGCGAGTTGAAGATGTCGGGGTGGGCCTTCTCGATCTCGTCGAACAGGACCACGGAGAACGGCTTGCGCCGCACCTTCTCGGTCAGCTGACCGCCCTCTTCGTACCCGACGTAACCGGGCGGGGAGCCGAACAGCCGCGAGACGGTGTGCTTCTCCATGAACTCGGACATGTCCAGCATGATCAGCGCGTCTTCGTCGCCGAACAGGAACTCCGCCAGCGCCTTGGACAGCTCGGTCTTACCGACACCCGACGGGCCGGCGAAGATGAACGACCCACCCGGACGACGCGGGTCCTTCAACCCGGCCCGCGTACGGCGGATCGAGCGGGACAGGCCCTTGATCGCGTCGTCCTGACCGATGATCCGCTTGTGCAGCTCGTCTTCCATGCGGAGCAGCCGCTGCGACTCCTCCTCGGTCAGCTTGAAGACCGGGATGCCGGTGGCGGTGGCGAGGACCTCGGCGATGAGCTCCTCGGTCACCTCGGCCACGACGTCCATGTCGCCGGCCTTCCACTCCTTCTCCCGCCGCTCCCGCTTGAGCTGCAGCTGCTTTTCCTGATCACGCAGCGCCGCGGCCTTCTCGAAGTCCTGCGCGTCGATCGCGGACTCCTTCTCCCGCCGCACGTTCGCGATCTTCTCGTCGTACTCACGCAGGTCCGGCGGCGCCGTCATCCGCCGAATCCGCATCCGCGACCCGGCCTCGTCGATCAGGTCGATCGCCTTGTCCGGCAGGAACCGGTCACTGATGTACCGATCGGCCAAAGTGGCGGCCGCCACCAGCGCCCCGTCGGTGATCGACACCCGATGGTGCGCCTCGTAACGGTCCCGCAGACCCTTCAGAATCTCGATCGTGTGCGACAGCGACGGCTCGGCCACCTGGATCGGCTGGAACCGCCGCTCCAAAGCCGCGTCCTTCTCGACGTGCTTGCGGTACTCGTCCAGGGTCGTCGCACCGATCGTCTGCAACTCGCCCCTCGCGAGAGGGGGCTTCAGAATGCTGGCGGCGTCGATGGCGCCCTCCGCGGCGCCCGCGCCGACCAGCGTGTGCAGCTCGTCGATGAACAGAATGATGTCGCCGCGGGTCCGGATCTCCTTGACGACCTTCTTCAGGCGCTCTTCGAAGTCACCGCGGTAGCGGGAACCGGCCACCAGCGCACCCAGGTCGAGGGTGTAGAGCTGCTTGTCCTTCAGCGTCTCGGGCACCTCACCCTTGACGATCTTCTGCGACAGCCCCTCCACCACGGCGGTCTTGCCCACACCGGGCTCACCCACCAAAACCGGGTTGTTCTTCGTCCTCCTGGAGAGGACCTGCATGACCCGCTCGATCTCCTTGTCCCGGCCGATCACCGGGTCGAGCTTGCCCTCCCGCGCGGCCTGCGTCAGGTTCCGCCCGAACTGGTCCAGCACAAGCGAGGTCGACGGCGCCGACTCCTGCGGCCCGCCCGCCGCCGCCGGCTCCTTGCCCTGATAACCGTGCAGCAACTGGATGACCTGCTGACGCACCCTGTTCAGATCGGCGCCCAGTTTCACCAGCACCTGCGCCGCGACACCCTCACCCTCCCGGATCAACCCCAGAAGAATGTGCTCGGTGCCGATGTAGTTGTGCCCGAGCTGCAACGCCTCGCGCAGCGACAGCTCAAGAACCTTCTTGGCCCGCGGCGTGAAGGGGATGTGTCCCGACGGCGCCGACTGCCCCTGGCCGATGATCTCCTCGACCTGCTGGCGCACCCCCTCGAGACTGATCCCAAGGCTCTCCAGAGCCTTGGCCGCCACACCCTCACCCTCATGGATCAAACCAAGAAGAATGTGCTCAGTACCGATGTAGTTGTGGTTGAGCATCCGAGCCTCTTCCTGGGCCAGGACGACAACCCGCCGCGCACGGTCGGTGAACCTCTCGAACATCT
>NZ_MWJN01000228.1:0-2281 GCF_002027145.1 Microbispora sp. GKU 823
ATCCTCATGCACGACCAGTACGCGACGACGGTCCAGGCCATCCCCCAGATCGCGGCCAACCTCCGCAGCCGCAACCTGTGCGCGGGCATGATCTCGCCGTCCACCGGACGGGCCGTGGCTCCCGACGGCGGCGGCCCCCGTCTCTCCGTCCCCGTCGAACCCGCAGTCCCCCAGCCCCACTCCCACGCTCACGCCGCCTCCGGGACCGGGCGGGTGCACCGCGACGATGCAGACCGTGAACTCCTGGTCCGGCGGGTTCCAGTCCAACGTGACGGTGCGCGCGGGCAGTTCGGCGATCAGAGGCTGGACGGTGACCTGGAGCTGGCCCGGGTCCCAGTCCATCAGCCAGCTGTGGGGAGGCCTCCAGTCCGGCTCCGGCTCGTCCGTCAGCGTGCGCAACGAGTCCTGGAACGGCGGCCTGGGCGCGAGCGCCTCCACCACCTTCGGCTTCGTCGCCAACGGCACCGCCACCACGCCGACGTTGACCTGCAGCGCGTCCTGACGGACACCACGACGGCACCCTGATCCCGGGGAGACCCGGACGGCCGTACGGCGAGAAGGGGACGACCTCCTCACCGTACGGCGTCGCGTTCCCCGGCGAGGCGAAAATCAGTTGCCCTCGGACGGGCGGATCGTTGAGATGACTCGTCGTGGCCGAAAGCGCTGATCGCTCCCTGAAATCCCTTGCCCGGCGGCTGAGACTGGATCTCAGCCCACTGCGAGAGTTCCGCGACTTCCGTCTCCTGCTCGGCTCGGGGCTGATCACGACGCTCGGCACGGTCGTCACGACCGTGGCCGTGCCGTACCAGATGAAGCAGCTCACCGAGTCCTACGTCGCGGTGGGCCTGGTGGGCATGGCCGAGTTCGTGCCGATGGTGGTGTGCGGACTGTGGGGCGGCGCGATCGCCGACGCGCGCGACCGGCGCACGATCGTGATAATCAGCGAGCTGGGGTTGTGCCTCTCCTCGGTGCTCCTGCTCGTCAACGCGCTGCTGCCCCAGCCGCAGGTGTGGGTGCTGTACGCCGTCGGCGCGCTGGCCGCCGGGCTCGGCAGCGTACGCTCGCCCAGTGAGCAGGCGCTGCTCAACCGGGTGGTGCCGCTGGATCGAATGCCCGCGGCGTTCGCCCTGCAGGGCCTGGTCCGCAACGCCGCCATGATCGTGGGTCCGGCGGCGGGCGGTCTCATCGTGGCCACGCTCGGTCCGGCCGCCTCCTACGGCCTCGACGTCGCCACGTTCCTGCTGTCCCTCGCGCTGCTGGTCAGGGTCGGCGCCGTCGCCCGCGCCGAGGAGCCCACCCCCGCGTCGCTGCGCTCCCTGCTGGAAGGCGTGCGGTACGCGCTGCGGCGGCCGGACCTGATGGGCACCTATCTCGTGGACATCGCCGCGATGGCCTTCGCCAGTTCCACCGCGCTGTTCCCCTTCCTGGCCGAGAACCTCGGCGCGTCCAAGGCCGTCGGAGTGCTGTACGCAGCCGGCGGCGTGGGCGCGGTGGTCGCCTCACTCACCTCGGGCTGGACGGCCCACGTGCATCGGCACGGGCTCGCCGTCATCGTCTCGGCCACCCTGTGGGGCATCGCCGTGGCGCTCGCCGCCGTGATGCCGGACATCTGGCTGGTCTTCCTGTTCCTCGCCGTCGCAGGCGGCGCCGACATGGTGAGCGGCCTGTTCCGCGGCACCATCTGGAACCAGACGATTCCGGACTCCTATCGCGGGCGGCTGGCCGGCATCGAACTGCTGTCCTACTCGACCGGGCCGATGCTGGGCGACGCACGGGCCGGATTCATGGCCCAGTTGGGCGGCGCCCGCTTCTCCCTGGGGGCGGGCGGCCTGCTCTGCGTGGCCGCGGTCGGTGTGATGGCGGCCGCGTTGCCCCGGTTCCGGAAGTACGACGCGAGGACCGACGAGCACGCGCTCGCCCTCCGCCCGCCGGAGTCCGCGACGCCGTGAAATGTTCATCGGCGTTCCGGCCTGGTCAACGCGCACTTGACCGATTCACCGTCATGAAATGTTTCTAGTCTGTCTTTGACATGTTTCAGCGGCGCTTCCCAGAATGATGCCGTCCCGACTGGAGGAGCAGACATGGTCGACAGCGCCGTGCCGATCGGAAGACGTGCAGGCTTACGCAAGACGCTCGCCACCACGATCGCGAGCATCCTGACCGCGGCGTTCGCCGCCGTGGCCCTGTCGGCCGCGCCCGCGAGCGCGGCCGACTGCAGCGCCGGGTACGTCGGCCTGACCTACGACGACGGCCCCAATCCCAGCAACACGACGAACCTGCT
>NZ_MWJN01000229.1:0-2205 GCF_002027145.1 Microbispora sp. GKU 823
TGTCGACGACGCGTGAAAACTGACCCCCAGACGACGGCCGAAATCTGACCCCTCTGCTGTCACTGTGGAGGGTGATCAAGGTGGAGGACTGGGCGGAGATCCGCTGGCTGCACCGGGCCGAGCAGATACCGATCAAGGCGATCGCTCGGCGGATGGGCATCTCGAAGAACACCGTGAAACGCGCGCTGGCGGCCGAGGAACCGCCCAAGTATCAGCGGGCGGGCAAGGGGTCGATCGTGGATGCGGTAGAACCACAGATCCGCGAGCTGCTGCAGCAGTTCCCGGACATGCCGGCCACCGTGATCGCCGAGCGGATCGGCTGGCAGAACTCCCTGACCGTGCTCAAGGACCGCATCCGGCTGCTGCGGCCGCATTACCTGCCCCTCGACCCGGCCTCGCGGACCGCCTATCGGCCCGGTGAGGTGGCCCAGTGCGATTTGTGGTTCCCGCCGGTGCGGGTGCCGGTGGGCGCCGGGCAGACCGCCAGCCTGCCGGTGCTGGTGATGGTCAGCGGCTACTCGCGCTGGCTGATGGCCCGCATGCTGCCCTCCCGCGCCGCAGGGGACCTGTTCTCCGGGATGTGGGCCCTGCTCAGCGGGCTGGGTGCGGTGCCCAAGACCCTGGTGTGGGACAACGAAGGCGCGATCGGACAGTGGAAGGGCGGCCGGCCGCAGCTGACCGCCGAGGCCAGCGCCTTCCGCGGCATGCTGGGGGTGGCGATCCGCCAGTGCAAACCCGGCGATCCAGAAGCCAAGGGCCTGGTGGAGCGGGCGAACGGGTATCTGGAGACCTCCTTCCTGCCCGGCAGGTCGTTCACCGACCCGCACGACTTCAACGCCCAGCTCGCCCAGTGGCTGGCGCGGGCCAACCGGCGCCATCATCGGCGGATCGAGTGCCGCCCGGCCGACAGGATCGAGGCCGACCGGGCCGGGATGATCACCCTGCCTCCGGTCGCTCCGGTGGTCGGCTGGCGAAGGTCGACCCGGCTGGCGCGTGATCACTACGTCCGCATCGCCTCCAACGACTATTCGGTGCATCCCTCAGTGATCGGCCGTCTGGTCGAGGTGGTCGCCGACCTGGAGGAGGTCAGCGTGAGGTGCGCCGATCGGATGGTTGCCCGGCATGAGCGGTGCTGGGCCGCCCACCAGACCATCACCGACCCGGCCCATGCCGCATCCGCCGCGGCGATGCGCCGCTCCCGGCCCCAAATCACGCCCGGTCCGGCCGAGGTACAGGTCGAGCAGCGCCGCCTGAGCGACTACGACATGCTGCTGGGCGTTGAGGGGGTGGCCTGATGGCCGGCACCACCAAATCCACCGCCGCGACGACCGGCCCGGCTGCAGGCGGGAGCCGCAACCTGGCCTCCGAGCTGGCCTATCTGACCCGGGTGCTGAAGGCCCCGTCGCTGGCCGCCTCCATCGAGCGGCTGGCCGAACGCGCCCGGGCTGAGTCCTGGAGCCATGAGGAGTTCTTGGCCGCCTGTCTGCAACGCGAGGTCGCCGCCCGTGAATCCCACGGCGGCGAGGCCCGAATCCGCTCCGCTCGTTTCCCCGCCCGCAAAGCCCTGGAGGACTTCGATTTCGATCACCAGCGTTCCCTGAAACGGGAGGTTATCGCGCACCTGGGGACGCTGGACTTCGTCGCCGCCCGCGAAAACGTGGTGTTCCTCGGCCCGCCCGGAACCGGCAAGACCCACCTGTCGATCGGCCTTGGCATCCGGGCCTGCCAGGCCGGGTATCGGGTCGCGTTCGCCACCGCCGCCGCATGGGTCGCCCGCCTGGCCGAAGCCCACACCGCCGGCAAACTGCAGGACGAACTACTCAAGCTGGCCCGCATTCCCGTGCTGGTCGTCGACGAGGTCGGCTACATCCCCTTCGAAGCCGAGGCGGCCAACCTGTTCTTCCAACTGGTCTCCAGCCGCTACGAACGGGCGTCGCTGATCGTCACTTCCAACAAGCCGTTCGGCCGCTGGGGCGAGGTGTTCGGCGATGACGTCGTTGCCGCCGCGATGATCGACCGCCTCGTCCACCACGCCGAGGTCATCAGCTTGAAGGGAGACAGCTACCGCCTGAAGAACCGCGACCTCGGCCGCGTCCCCGCAGCCGAGACCAGCAACGACCATCAGTAGCAACCACGACCAACATCAACACCAGGGGGTCAACTTTCAGGCGTCGCTACGGGGTCAAATTTCGAGCGTCGTTGACA
>NZ_MWJN01000023.1:0-99025 GCF_002027145.1 Microbispora sp. GKU 823
AGGACCAACGCCGCGACGGGCACGCCGACGGCAAGACCGACCACCAGCCGAGCGCGCCGGTCAGCAGCCCGCCCAGCAGGACCCCCGGCCGCGCCGCCCGCCGCCGAGACCGAACCCCCACACGCCGAGCGCCCGGCCGCGT
Organism: Microbispora sp. GKU 823; assembly: GCF_002027145.1. Classification (NCBI taxonomy): domain Bacteria; kingdom Bacillati; phylum Actinomycetota; class Actinomycetes; order Streptosporangiales; family Streptosporangiaceae; genus Microbispora; species Microbispora sp. GKU 823. The sequence continues at coordinate 143 of NZ_MWJN01000023.1, forward strand.
GCGGCGCCGGCGGGATACAGCGCGAGCAGGACGCCAGCGCGGCCGGGGAGAGCACCGCGGCCCCGACGCCCTGCACGGCCCGCGCCGCGATCAGCGCCCCGGCGCCGGGGGAGAGCGCGGCCCCGGCCGAGCCGGCCGTGAACAGGGCCAGTCCCGCGGCGAGGGCGCGCCGCCCGCCGTACAGGTCGGCGAGCCTGCCGCCCGCGGGCAGCAGCGCCCCGAAGGCGATCAGGTACGCGTTGACCACCCACGACAACCCGGCGGGCGACAGGCTCAGGTCGTCGCCGATGGCGGGCAGCGCCACGTTGACGATCGAGGTGTTCAGCACCACCAGGAACTGCGACGACGCCAGCAGCGCGAGCGAGACACCGCGGGCGCGGACCGACACGGGCATGACACCTCGTTCCGTTGGTTAGAAGCTATAACTGGAGTATGTTCTCCTAACCTGAGAGGCGTCAAGTCGAGGCCGTCCGCCTGCGCGGCAGGTCCGTGCACGAAAAAGGCCGGACCTCCGCGAAACGGGAAGTCCGGCCCTGTGCCGAGAGGTGCCGGGTGACCGGCGGTTCTTCAGGGGGTGTAGATCTCCTGGACCTTGACGATCTTGCCGCGATAGACGGTGATGAGCGCCGGATGATGGACGTTCTTCATCCGGGAGATCAGCTCGCTCCGGGAGCACCGCTTCGATCCCAGACCGCCGTTCGTCGCCGTCACCGTGGTGCCCTTGCACCCGATGGCGCTGTAGAACACGACGTTCTTCGCCACAGGGGAGGCGTAGGCCGTGACGTCACCCTCGGGCGGGCCCTCGAAGTGCCCCTCCGTGTGGCCGGTCTTGTCCTTCACCCACCTGATCGGCTCGTATTCCGCCACCCCGGACCGGTAGTGCGTGACCCAGCCCCGCAGGATGCCGTCGTGCCGCGGCGAGATGTGCTTGGTGAAGTCGTGGTGGGGGTCGCTCTGGAACGACGTGCCGTACGCCTTGGGCGCGGCGAACTTCGGCATGGTCGCGGCGCCGGCCGGGAGCGCCGCGGCGGAGAGCAACGCGGCGGCCGCGGCGGCGGGGAGGACGACGCGGAGCGAGGTCGTGAACTTCATGTCCTGTTGGAGTACGGGCCCCGCGGAAAGGTTCACGCGGCCGGGAGCGAATCCCTGCCCGGGTCACCCTCGCTCCAGTCGGCCGGGGGGGATGCGTCAGCGGACCTCGGGCTCGTCCCGCCGCGCGCCGTCCGCCGCGGCCCTGAGCCGGGCGTTCTCCTCTTCGAGCGCCCGCAGCCGCTCCTCGACGTCCGGTGAGGCCGGTGCCGTACGGGCCCGGGCGGCCGGGGCGTCGTCCTCGTCGCCGAGCTTGCCGGTCTCCCTCTTGAGGATCCGCAGCGACTGCCCGACGGCCTTCGCGGTGTCCGGCAGCCTCTTCGCGCCGAAGAGCAGCACGAGAACCACGAACACGATCATCCAGTGAACGGGGCTGAGCGAACCCATGGCGGGGTTCTCCTCCGGTCGTCGTTTTGCCTGCTCACAGGCTATGTCATGGGTGCGCGGCCCGGCGTGCGGCGTCCGGTCGGACGACGCGCCCCAGCGCGAGCCGGACGCCGATGTGGCGTGGGCGGCCGGCGTCGCCCGCGTCGTGCCGGGCAGTGGAGATCACCACCGGAATGCGGCGGACAGGCGAAACGCGAAGGGAGGAAGCGCGGAACACCCGCCTGCTGACGCAGTGGGTCCCCCGTGTGACTGTGATGGGCAAGATCTTGGTCGGTACGGCCTCCTGGACGGACAAGTCGCTGCTCGCCTCGGGCTGGTATCCGCCCGAGCGTCCACACCCGAGGCCAGGCTCGGCCACTACGCGAACCGGTTCCCCCTGGTCGAAGTGGACGCCACCTACTACAACCCGCCGGCCCGGCGTACGGCCGAGCTGTGGCGTGACCGTACGCCGAAGGACTTCACCTTCAACGTGAAGGCGTTCTCCCTGCTCACCGGGCACCAGACCCGGCCGGCCGCGCTCTACAGGGACCTGCGGGCCGTGCTGGGGGAGCCGAAGCGCACGCTCTACCGGCGCGACCTCCCACCGGAGGTCGTCGAGGAGGTGTGGCGCCGGTTCCTCGGCGCGCTGGAGCCGTTGCACGAGTCGGGGAAACTCGGCGCGGTGCTGTTCCAGTTCCCGCAGTGGTTCCCGCCAGGCGGTGCGAACCGCCGCTACATCCTCGAATGCCGCGACCGCTGCCTGCCGATGCGCGTGTGCGTCGAGTTCCGCAACGCGGCCTGGATGGACGAGGCCACCCGGGGGGACACCCTCGACTTCCTGCGTGCCAACGACGTGCCGTACGTCGGGGTGGACATGCCGCAGGGGCATCCCTCATCGGTCCCGCCGGTGCTCGCGGCCACATCCGACCTCGCCGTCGTCCGCCTGCACGGCCACTCGGAGAAGTGGACGAGCCGCGTCATCGAGGAGCGGTTCGGCTACCTCTACTCGGAGGAGGAGCTTCGGCACTGGGCCGGCCGGATAGCGGACCTCGCCGCCCGTACGGCGACCACGCACGTGCTGACCAACAACTGCTGCGCCGACAACTCCCAGCGCAACGCCGCACGCCTGGCCGATCTGCTCGAAGAGCGGGGCGCCGACGTCGTCCGGCCGTCCGCCGGGGCGCCCTGAGACACCCGTGGTGCCCGGTGACCTGCCCGGACGGCGCAGCGGATGCGGCGCTTATTTCGATGGCACCGGGGCGACGCATGTCGTTAGTGTCGATCCGGTGATCTACGAGCACCCTCTGGCGTACCTGCTCGGTCTCGAGGGCGTCGCCTTGTTGCGTTCCTTCACCGGCCGGTTCGACCGCGGTTTCGTGGACTCGCGGATCGCGGAGATCCGCAGGCTGCTCGACGACGAGGCACTGGCGGAGGCGGCCGTGGAGGTCGCGCGCGTGGACACGACGGAGGGCTACCGCATCTGGTCCGGCTCCTATGACGGCCCGAACGGCCTGTTCGACATCGACGAGCCCATCATCGGCGCGATCGTCGGCACCCTGTCCCCGGGCGTCGCCCTGGACGCCGCCTGCGGAACCGGCCGGGTCGCGGCGTTGCTGGCCGAACGGGATCACCGGGTGCTGGGCGTGGACAGCTCGCCCGACATGCTGGCACACGCGCGTGCCCGGGCACCGCTCGGCCGGTTCCTGCTCGGGGATCTGCATGACCTGCCGGTGCCGGACGACGCCGTGGACCTGGTGGTGTGCTCTCTGGCGCTGACCCATGTCCCCGCGCTGCGGCCGGCGATGACCGAGTTCGCCAGAGTCCTGCGTCCGGGCGGGCACCTGATCATTTCCGACATGCACCCCGAAGGGGTCCGGCGAGGCTTCGTCCCGCCCGTACGGCGAGCGGACGGCGGGCCGGGACGGATCTCCACTCATCAGCACTCGATAGGCGATTACCTGCGCGCCGCGCTGTCGGCCGGATTGCAGGTGCGACGCTGCGAGGAACCCAAGGCGGAGCGTCGCCGGCCGAGCGGGGCACCGTCCACGGCGGAGGCGGTGGGCGTCTGGGAGCTCTGGCCCTGGTGCCTAGCCGACCTGGTGCCCGAGGCGGCGGAAGCCGCCAACGGCGACGTGCCGACGATGGTCGTCTGGCACTTCCAGCTTCCCGGGTGACCCTGACAGGGCCCGATGCGGGCCGCCCGGGCGTTCGGGCGGCCCGCGAGGAGCGTCAGGCGGGGTTCAGATACCAGATCTGGTCACCGGCGACGATGCCGAGGCTGCCGTCGGTGTTGCCGGTGATCGTCTGCTGCTCCAGGGTGGTGCCGCTGCCCTGCGGGCTGTCGAGCACCTTCCCGCTGAAGCGGTTGACCAGGTAGAACGTGCCGTCGGCGACCCGCCGCAACGTCCATTGCTGGCTGGTCGCGGTGCCGCAGGTCGCCTGCCTGATCTGCACGCCGTTCGCGGTGCCGGCCGAGACCAGGTCCAGGCACTTGGCGCTGTTGACGTTCACCAGGTTCCAGTACGACCCGGTGGCCTGCAGCCGCCACTGCTGGCTGGTCGCCCCCGACGGCGGGTTGTGGGTGACCAGCGTGCCGGAGGCGGTCGAGCCGCCGACCGGCTCGGCGTTGTCGCGGCTGCCCAGACCCTGCAGGTAGTAGACGCTGTTGTTGACCGGGGCGATGCCGGTGACCTGGTTGAACACCCACTGCTGGTTGGTGGCGCCGGTGTAGGTCTGCTGGGTGACCGGCGAGGGGTACGAGCCGCTCGCGGTCAGCGCCAGGCCCGACAGCCAGTCGAAGATGGCGTACGTGTTGGTGCCGACCGGCAGGTAGGCGAAGCGCATGCCGTCCTGGCCGTTGCAGATGTACTGCAGCAGCGTCGTGCCGGGGGTGGTGCCGCTGTAGGAGCTGTCGGCGCACAGGCGGCTGCCGACGTTGATGAACTGCAGTCCGGTCGTGTAGCCCATGAGCCACTTCTGGCTGGGAGTGTCGACGCGGGCGCGCTGGCTCAGCTCGGTCAGCGCCCCGGTGGACGCGCCGATGGGCTCGAGCGCCCCTCCCGTGGCCACGTTGGTGACGACGTAGGTGTTGCCGACCTTGAGATGGGGATCGCTGTCGGCCGTGCTCCCGGCGATGAGGTAGGCGCTGTTGGCGGTGTTCCAGTGCGTGGCCAGGTAGCTGCCGGCGGCCGGGGCCGCGTTGTAGTAGTCGTCCCGGTTGCAGTCGGGCAGGCGGTAGTCGTTCCACTGGAGACAGTTCCACGACGGCGTGCCGCCGTAGCACATGAGGTCCCACTGGTCCAGGCAGTGCCAGCTGCCGTCGGAGTGCGCGGCGCTCATCTGTACGGCGCCGAAGGTGTGCCCGAGTTCGTGGGCGATGGCGTTGGCGCCGAAACAGCCGGGGATGGCGTCCACGCGGGCGTAGGCCAGGCCGTTGTTGAGATTGGCGGCCCCGGTCGTCAGGTCGTCACCCTTGATCTCGCCCATGCCGCAGATCACGGTGGCCTCGGTGAGCATGAGGTAGTGCCGGTCCGTGCTGGTGTAGCCGAGGGCCTTCACGGCGTTGACGCCCGAGTCGAAGTCCGTCAGCGAACCGGCCGGGACCACGAGGTTGCGCACGACGGGAGCGCAGCCGCCTGCCACCGACGTGGTCGCGTAGCGGATGTGCCGGCTGCGGCTGGAGGTCGCCGCGGCGTCGTTGAACTGGTCGTCCGCGTCGGCCAGCCAGGCCCGGATCATGGGCAGCAGCTGCGTGTAGCGGTCGGGCATCGACGGCTCGCGTACGTACAGCACCTCCACACGCTTCCCGCTGGTGCCGTCGCCGTCGCAGGCCACCAGCTGCGGGGCCGACTGTGCCTCGGCCGCCGAGGCGGACGCGAGCGCGGCCGGGCCGGCCCGATGGCCGATCTTGGCGCCGGGGAACACGTCTGACGCGACGCGGGAGGGGCCGTCGTCCGGCGGCGCGGCGGCCGACACCCGCGAAGGTAAGACGATCAGGACGGCCGCGAGCGCCCACATTGCCGCCAGGGAGAGGGTTCGCCTGAGCTGCATTCCGATGAACTCCCATCGGTACGGATACGCCCTCTTGGGGGCGGGTTCACCGAAATGATCACATCGGCCAGGCGGACTTTTCGATCTTTGTAAGATATCTCTCAAAAGATTGACAGACACAGTCAATTCATCAACTGGTATTTCGGTTACACCGTTTTCGGTGATTCGCGAAGGCGAGGGGAGGCGAGAGGTGTCGACCCCGCGAACTGACACGGTTCAAAAATCAGACACGACTCAAGAGCTGGACAGGCTCCGCACCGCCAGGAAAAACGAGAAGTGTACGCGCGAAACCCCGGCCGTCCTGTGCCGAATCTTCGTGTCCGGGATCGGCGTTCTGCTGCTCCTCGACGGGCCCTGCATGCGCCGTTTCAGCCGCCCAGCTCGACCGCACGGCGTACGTCGCCGGCGTAGGCCTCCGGCTGTTCCCAGGCTGCGAAATGGCCCCCAGCGCGGTGTTCCACATAATCGCAAACGTTCAGGAACGCCTCGGCGTAGCTTCGCGGTTCCGGTTTGGTGTCGCGCGGAAACACGGAGAGTACGGTCGGCGTGTCGATCCGGTCAGGGAGGGCGACCGGTTCGACATAGGTGGCGAAAGAGGTGCCGATCGTGCCGGTGACCCAGTAGGCGGTGACCCAGGTGAGAAGCTCGTCCGTGGTGAAGGCCGGCCCGTCGGACCAGGACTCCAGTTTCTCGACGATCCAGGCCGCGAGGCCGGCGGGTGAGTCGCCGAGGGCGACCGCGAGCGTGTTCGGCCGCGTCGACTGCTCCGCGATGTACCCGCCCTCGGCCCGGAACCACTGCGCCGACCGGCCGAGGTAGGCCGCCGCGTCGGGCGCGAGCTTGGCCGGGTCCGCCGTGAGCGCACGCTCGCGCAACGCGGCCGCGACCAGGCAGCGGATCCTGGAGCACGCGCAACGCCAGTTCGCCCAGCACGGGTACGCGGCGACCACGGTCAAAGGCGTGGCCGACGCGGCCGGCGTGTCGCCCAACCTGATCACGCGCTATTTCGGCGGCAAGGACGGCCTCTTCCTGGCGGCGACCCGGGTGGAGATCCCGGTCTCCGCCTCCTTCGACGGCGACCGTTCCGCCCTGGGTTCGCGCCTCGCGGCGAGCATCGTCCAGCGCTGGTTCGGTGCACCCGGGGAGGATCCGCTGCTCGTGCTGCAACGCGCGTCCGGCGAACGCCCGGAGGCTGCGGAGGCGCTGGCCGCCTTCCTCGACACGAACTCGCTGGAGCCGCTGCACCGCTACCTGCGCGACACCGGCCTGGACGATGCGGACGCCCGCAGCCGAGCGGCGGCGATCGACGCCTTCGTGCTCGGCGTCTCGACCCGCCGCCGGGTCCTGCGTTCCGAACTCGGCGACCCCGCTGATCTCCAGGCCTGGCTGAGCGCCACCATCCAACGCCTCGCCGACGGGTGATGCGCGACGGCGATCCAGTCATCCGCACCCGCCCGGCCAAAGCGATCCCGGCATGGCTCGAGAGCCGTGCTGCGACCGCCCGGTGGCTGTCGGTGAGCCGCGGCGGCTGGTCGCCGGCTGAGGCCGGGCTGTCCTGAAAGTTTCGTTGCTTTTTCGGAAAAACCTGTGCGGCAGTGGCGGTCGTTCTGTCGTGAACAGCGCTGTCGTCATGCGCTCCCGATGCGGCGGATATCCCCTGCAATTTGGGTCTTGCGGTCGCCGCAATTTTTCGGTGAAGCTTCGAAAACATTCGCCTCCCGCTCGATCTGCGGATCTCTCCGGACCTGGGACAGGTCCGGGACCTCAGGAGGAAGGACGCACTGCCTTGAAAGGTCTCAAGGTCTCGGCGGCAACACTGGCGAGCCCGGTGCAGGCCGGGCCCGCACTCTCCATCCATGCCGGTCGGCCCTCCGGCGGAGGCGCCCGATGATCGGCAACGTCACTTCCCGCGGCAGGGGCCGCACCCCGGGCGGCAGCCGCGCGCTCGTCATCGGTGCCGTCGCGGTGCTTTCGCTGGGTCTCGCGGTGTTCGAGATCCCCGGTGCGAACGCCGGTGTCGGCGCGCTCGTGGGGACCGGAACGGTGCAGGCGGCCGCCGCCGGCGTCGAGGACGAGGGCGCCGACTGCGCGGTGTCCGATCCGGGAACTCTGACGGCCAACTCCAGGCTTCCCGATCCCTTCAAGAAGATCAACGGTCAGCGCATCACCGCCAAGTCGGAGTGGCGGTGCCGCCGCGAAGAGATCAAGAAACTGGCCGAACGGTATGTCTACGGCGAGAAGCACGGCAAGCCGGCCGGCGTCACCGGGACGGTTTCGAGAACCGGCATCACGGTCAACGTGTCGGACGGCGGCAGGAGCGCCTCCTTCTCGGCGAGCGTGGACCTGCCGAGTGGCACCGGGCCGTTCCCGGCCGTCATCGTCTACGGAGGGTTCGGCGCAGACACGGCCACCATCAAGGCGAGCGGCGCCGCCGTCATCAGCTACGACCCCTATATGGTCGGCAAGGAGGGCACGGCCCGCAACAACAAGCAGGGTGCCTACTACAGCATCTACGGCTCTTCGAGCAGCACCGGGCTGCTCGCCGCCTGGGCCTGGGGCGTGAGCCGCATCATCGACGTCATCGAACAGTCGGGCGGCGGCATCCTCAAGGCGGACGCGACCGGCGTCACGGGATGCTCGCGGTTCGGCAAGGGCGCCTTCACGGCCGGAGTGTTCGATCAGCGCATCGCCCTGACCATGCCGATCGAGTCGGGCAGCGCCGGTGTTCCCATCTTCCGCGGTATCGCCCAGGAGTCCGGTGCGCAGCCGCTGAGCAGCGCCTACTCCGAGCAGCCGTGGCTGGGAGACGCGTTCGGCTCCTTCACCGGCAACCCCGGTCAGCTGCCGGTGGACACCCACGAGATGGTGGGGATGATCGCCCCGCGTGGGCTGTTCATCATGGAGAACCCGCACGTCGACTGGCTGGGCGCCCAGTCGGGCAGTGTGGCCGCGCTGGCCGGGGCCGAGATCTACAAGGCGCTCGGCGCGGGAGACAACATCAGCTACTGGTCCGACGTACAGGACGGCACCCACTGCGCCACCCGGTCCGAATGGCGCACCCCTCTGCAGCAGAACATCCAGAAGTTCCTGCTGAAGACGGGCAACGCCCCCGCCGTGTTCCGGATCTCGTCCAAGAAGTCCGGCAACCTGTCGCAGTGGAGAGACTGGACGACCCCGGTCCTGACCGACTCCAGCCCGTCTCCCAGCCCGAGCCCGAGCCGCTCGCCCAGCCCCAGCCCGTCACCCAGCCCCAGCTCTTCGCCCAGTGCCAGTCCGTCACCCAGCGTGAGCCCGAGCCCCTCGCCGTCCGGCGGGGTGTCCGGAGCGTGTTCGGCGACGTTCCGGGTGGTCAACTCCTGGTCCGGCGGCTGGCAGGGTGAGGTCACGGTGCGCGCGGGGAACTCCGCCGTCAACGGCTGGACCGTGAACTGGACCTGGCCCGGTTCGCAGACCATCACCCAGATCTGGGGAGGCGTACGCTCGGGCTCCGGTGCGAACGTGACGGTGCGCAACGAGGCGTGGAACGGCTCGCTCGCGGCCAACGCGACCACGACCTTCGGCTTCATCGCCGGAGGGTCCTCGGCCACCCCGGCGGCCACCTGCACCAGCCCGTGACCCCCCTGGTCACGAGCTTGTCACGAGCGATCGAACCCCGATGATCGAGGCCCGCGGCGGCCGCGCCGCGGGCCCTCGGCATGTCCGCGCCGCGCACGACGTTCACGATCCCCGCCCGGGATCGTCCCCGCGTCGCGTGCGCTGTGCCGGGGGTGGGGCGCCGCCTCGATCACTGGCCGAAGAGCATGACGAGGCCGACGATGACGAAGTGGATGAGCACCGCGAACACCAGCACACTGGCGAAGATCCACTTGGCGGGGCCGTGCTCGAAGTGCTTGCTCTCCTTCATCGGCGGGCGCTTGGCGACGCGGTCGGCGATGCGCTCTTCGAGACTCTTCCTACGGGCCATGACACTTCCTGTGTTCTCGGTGCTGCTTAGTGCACTAACAGTTAGTGTACTAATCCAGTAGCATGGTGGCGGAGGTGCGTATGAGTGACATTGGCGACATCGCCGACCCGCTGGCGTTGGAGAACCAGGTCTGCTTCGCCCTGGCGGTCGCCTCACGATCGGTCATCGGCCTCTATCGGCCCCTGCTCGAACCGATGGGTCTGACCCACCCGCAATATCTGGTGATGCTGGCCCTGTGGCAGTACGCGCCACTGTCGGTCAAGGACCTCAGCCGGCTGCTGCAGTTGGAGCCGGCCACGCTGTCGCCGCTGCTCAAGCGCCTCGAAGCCGCCGGCCTCGTCGAGCGCCGCCGCGCCAGCGACAACGAGCGTTCCCTGGCGATCGTGCTGACCGGCGAGGGACGCGCACTGCGTCAGCAGGCCGAGAAGGTCCCGGTGGCGATCGTCGAGCGGCTGGGGATGGAGCTGACCGAACTGCAGAGTCTGCACCAGGCGCTGACCCGGGTGATCGCCGCCGCCAACGGCGTCCACCCCGCCGGACAGCGATAGAACCCGCACCTCCGGGTTCATTCCTGCGGTATGACCCGCTCTCCTTCACCCACGGGCTCCTCGAATCCCGCCAGGTACGACCGCAGGAGATCCTCGGACACCGTGACGCGGTTCGGCCCGTGCAGAGTATTGCGCGCCGCGAGCCGCCGGCGCAGGGTCTCCGGGTTCGCTTTCAGGTAGACGAGCTCCCACCGATAGCCGTGACTCTCGATCAGGGACTTGTACCGGTCGCGTGTCGCGCGCCGCCAGAAGCTGTAGTCCAGCACCACCCGTCGGCCTGCCCGCATCAGGCGCACAAGCTCCTGCCGTAAGGCCTCCTCGGCGTGGGCCTGATGGTCGGCGTACTCCTCCGGGTCGAGATGGCCGCCGTCGCGCCCGAGCCGGGCCCAGACGACCTCGTCGACGGACAGCCGGACGTAGCCGCGCCGCTCCAGCTCCTGCGCGTAGGTCGTCTTGCCCGAACCCGCGATGCCGCACATCATCACGACGTGCCGCTCCGCCTCGTCGCGAAGCGGAGGTGATCCAGGGTCACCAGGAATGCCGGCCATGTCCCGACCGTACGTCGCCGGGCTGGCGGGACTCTCACCCGCCGCCCTCTCGTACGACGTCCTCTATGCGTGCTGTCAGCCGCCCTGGTCAGAAGCCACGCACCCGAATCCAGTGCGGCGGGGGATCTCACAAGGTGACGACCTTGCCGGTGAGACGGGCCTGTTCCGCGGCCCACACCACGCGGTGGGTCATCAGGCTCTCGTCCGCGTCCGACCGCAGCAGGCCGGCGTCGCCCGAGGCCACGGCGGCGAGGAAGGCGTCCGTGAGACCCTCGTCGCCGCCCCCGTGTCCGTCGGCCGCCGAGGGGCCCTGCGCCTCGGACGTCGTCTCGTCGGCGCCTACGACGATCGTCTCCTCGGCGCCGGTGCGGAAGTCGACCACGCGTACGGTGTGGCCGTCGCCCTCGATGTAGCCGTGCGTCCCGGACAACCGCGTACGCCGGTGCTCCATGGGAGTGAACGCGCTCATCGTGAACGAGCACGTCGCGCCGTCGTCGAACTCCATCAGGACCTCCTGGTGATCGACGACGTCGTTGTCGCACGCGTACACGCACCGCCCGTACGGCCCCGTACGCAGGGCTGCCAGCACGTCCGCCTCGGTGCGCCCTGGCGTGACGGCCGACAGCGGCCAGAACTCGCTCGACGGATCGCCGAGGCATCCCAGGTAGAGCCGCGGCGCCGAGTAGGGACACGACGGCTCGATCGGGCAGTCGAGGCACCTGTCGGCGGCCCCGGCGGGCCGGTCCTCCTGGCGGAAGTGCGAAAGGGAGCCGAACGACGAGACGCGGGCGGGCGGGCGGCCGAAGAGGTGGACGAGCCAGTCGATGTCGTGGCACGCCTTGGTCAGCAGCATCGGCGCGGAGGTGTCCTGCCGCCGCCAGTGCCCGCGGACGAACGAGTGCGCCTGATGCCACCACCCCACGGGCTCCAGGTGCTGCACGTTGACGAGCCGGCCGATCCGCCCGTCCTCCATCAGTCCGCGCACCGCCCGCGTGTACGACGTGTATCGCAGCACGTGGCAGACCGCGAGCATGATGCCGTTGCGCCTGGCCGCGTCGGCGATCCTGGTCGCCTCCTGCTCGCTCGTGGACATCGGCTTCTCCAGGAGAATGTGGTAACCGAGGTCCGCCAGCGCCACCGCCGGTTCGGTGTGCAACCGGTCGTGCGTGGCGATGACCACCGCGTCGGCGACCCGGCCACCCGCCGCCAGGTCCTTCCAGTCGGCGTGCGTGCGATCCGGCGCGATCCCGAACTCCTCGACGAAGACGGCACGCCGGAGGGGATCGGGATCGGCCACGGCCACCACGCGGCCGGCGCCCGTGTGGTGCGCGCGGCGCGCGTAGGTCAGCCCTCGCAGGCCTCCGCCGACGACGGCTAGAGTCACCTCAGTCATGGAACCTTCCCCGAATCAATATCATGGAGAGCATCATTATTCGTCCCGGGATAGTCGACGGCAAGGGGGCTCGATGACTGGGGAGCCGAGCGGGGGTGACCTCTCACGGCTCAGGCAGCTCAACTCGCTTGCCGTGATCAAGGCGCTGCAGGGCGGGACGTCGCTCACGCTCACCGAGGTGGCCAAGCGCACCGGGCTGTCGCGGGCCTCCACCGAGGACGTGGTCCGCGAGCTGCTGCAGATGGGCTGGGTCACCGAGGCCGATCCCACCGCGGGCGGCGTGGGGCGCCCGGCCAGGCGCTACCGGTTCAGGGCGGAGGCGGGGCGGGTGCTCGGCATCGACATCGGCGGGCACAACGTCCGCGCCGTCGTCGCCGACCTGGACGGCGTCGTGCGGAGCGCCGCCCGCGTCCCCGTCACTCCCGAGATGGGCCGGGCCGAGCGCCTGGAGGCGGTCGACCGCGCGGCGACCGAGTGCCTGGAGGCGGCGGGTCTGACCGGCGGCGACGTGTGGGCCTCGGGCGTCGGCACCACCGGCCTGGTGGACGGCGTCGGCAGGGTGGTGCTCTCCGAGGCGCTGCCCGAGTGGACCGGGGTCGACCTGGCCGCCCACGTGCGCCGTCTCGCCCCCGGCCCGGTGCTGGTCGAGAACGACAGCAGGCTCGCCGCGCTCGCGGAGTGCTGGCGCGGCGTGGCCCGCTACGCCAAGGACATGGTGTTCCTGCTGGCCGGCCTGCGTACGGGCGCCGGCCTGGTCATCGACGGCAAGCTGCACAAGGGGTTCGCCAACGCCTCGGGCGAGATCGGCGCGCTGCCGGTGCTCGGCTGGATCCGCGCGCAGGAGCATCTGAGCGCCGCCAGCGGCGAGGCCGGCGACGTGTTCGCCGCGGCCAGGGCCGGCGACAGGGCCGCGGCCACGGCCGTGCGCCGCTACGTCAGGGACCTCGCACTCGGCACGTCCGCGCTGGTCCTGGCGCTGGACCCGCAGATGGTCGTGGTCGGCGGCGGCTTCTCGCGCTCGGCCGACGTGCTCATCGAGCCGCTCAGGCGCGAGCTCGACCGCTGGTGCATCCGGACCCCAGAGGTGCGCATGTCGGCGCTCGGCGAGGAGGGCGTGGTGCTCGGCGCCGTACGGCTGGCCCTCGACGACGTCGAGGACCGCGTGCTCGACGGCCGCACCCCGCTCGTCAGCCACCCATGAGCTCGTGAGCCATCTGTAACACAGCCACCCTTGAACAAAATTTCACAGGACTCCATCATTACTCCCACGTTCTAGGAGAGGACCGGGAGATGTGGAAGTCGGCACGACGCGGCGCTGCGCTGCTCTGTGCTCCACTGCTTGGCGCGGCGCTGCTCGCCTCCGCGTGCGGGGGCGGTGAGCAGGCCGGCTCCGGCGCGCAGTCGCAGGAGAAGGTGACGCTGTCCTACGCGGTCTGGGACGCCACCCAGCAGAGCGCGATGCAGGAACTGGCGGCGGAGTTCACCAGAACGCATCCGAACATCGCCATCGACGTCCAGCTCACGCCGTGGGCCGACTACTGGACGAAGCTCAAGGCCGCGGCGAGCGGCGGGGCGGCGCCCGACGTGTTCTGGATGAACGGGCCCAACTTCCAGCTCTACGCCTCCAACGGCGTGATCAAGCCGATCGAGGAGCAGGTCGACACGTCGGTCTATCCCAAGGCGCTGGTCGACCTCTACACCTACGACGGCAAGCTGTACGGCCTGCCGAAGGACATGGACACGGTCGGCGTCTGGTACAACAAGACGCTCTTCGACGCCGCCAAGGTGAAATACCCGGCCGACGACTGGACCTGGGCCGACTTCAAGAAGACGGCCGCCGAGCTCACCGACCCGGACAAGGGCGTCTACGCCGTCGGGGCCGAGCTCACGAGTTTTCAGGAATACCAGTACAACACCATCTACCAGGCCGGCGGCTACGTGATCTCGCCGGACGGCAGGAAGTCGGGCTACGACGATCCCAAGACCATCGAGGGCCTGAAGTTCTGGACCGACCTGCTCGCCGCCAAGCAGTCGCCCGACCTGAAGACCATGACCGACACCGCCCCGCTCCAGCTCTTCGAGGCCGGCAAGCTGGCCATGTACTGGGGCGGCTCCTGGGACGTGGCCGAGTTCACCAAGAACGACTACACCAAGGACAAGGTGGACGTCGCCCCGCTGCCGAAGGGTGAGAAGCAGGCCACGATCATCCACGGCGTCGCCAACGTGATGTCGGCCAAGACCGAGCACCCGGCCGAGGCGTGGGAGTTCGTCAAGTTCCTCGGCTCCAAGCCGGCCGCCGACATCCTCGGCAGGAAGGGCCCGATCCCGGCCTACACCGGCACCCAGGGCGCCTGGGTGAGCGCGCATCCCGAGCTGAAGCTGCAGGTCTTCCTCGACGCCGTCGCGTACGCGGTGCCGTACCCCGTCTCGAAGAACACCGCCGCCTGGCAGGAGGCGGAGCTCACCAACCTCACCAAGGCGTGGACCGGTGAGGTGCCGATCGAGAAGGCGGCCGCGGACCTGGCGGCCGGGATGAACGACCTGCTGGCCAAGGAGTGACGTGACCACCACCGCCGGATCGCGGGCCGTACCGTCGGCCCGCGCGGAGAAGGCGCGGCGGCCCCGCGCCGAGGCGCTGTGGGGGTACGCGTTCATCGCCCCCACCGGCCTCGGCCTGGCGATCTTCTACCTGTGGCCCGTCCTGCAGACCGCCTACTTCTCCTTCACGGAGTGGGGGGCGTTCGGCGGGCACACCTGGACGGGGCTCGACAACTACACCCGGCTCCTCGGCGACCCCGAGGGGGGGCGGGCGCTGCTCAACACGCTCACGTACACCGCCCTCGGCCTGGTCGGGATCCCGCTCGCGATCGTGTTCGCGGCGCTGCTCAACCGGCCGGGGCTGAGGGGCGTGAGCGTGTACCGCACCGCGTTCTTCCTGCCCGTGGTCACCATGCCGGTTGCGGTCGCGATGCTGTGGCGCTGGCTCTACAACGGCGACTACGGCCTGGTCAACCAGGTGCTCGCGACGGTCGGCATCGACGGGCCCAACTGGATCGCCGACCCGGCCACGGCCATGTACGCGCTGGTCGTCGTGGGCGTCTGGAGCAGCATCGGCTACAACCTGATCATCTTCCTGGCCGGCATGCAGGCCATCCCGAAGGAGCTGTACGAGGCGGCCTCCCTCGACGGGGCAGGGCGCGTCCGGCAGTTCTTCTCGATCACGCTGCCGATGCTGTCGCCGACCGCGTTCTTCGTCTCGATCGTCTCGGTGATCGGCTCGCTGCAACTGTTCGACCTCGTCTTCGTGATGACCGGGTCGGGCCAGTCGGCGCGGGCCAATCCGGCGTACGGGCGGCTCCAGACCGTGGTGCAGCTCTTCTACGAGCGGGCCTTCGTCACCAACGACCGCGGCTACGCGGCCGCCATCGTGATCGCGCTGCTCGTGCTCATCGCGGGGCTGACGATCCTGCAGTTCCGGCTCCAGCGAAGGTGGGTGCACTATGTCTGACCACCGCATGTCCGACCGCCGGGCCTTCGGCGTGCATGCTGTGCTCGTCGCGGCGTCGCTGGCGATGGTGGCCCCGTTCGTGTGGCAGGTCGTCACCTCGCTCAAGACGCTCAGCGACGCCACCCGGGTGCCGCCGACGTTCCTGCCGGAGGGCCGCTGGGACAACTACGCCAAGGTCTTCGACCTGCTGCCGTTCGGCGAGCAGTTCGTCAACACGGTCGTCATGGCGGCCGGGCGGGTCGTCGGGCAGGTGCTGTTCTGCTCGATGGCGGCCTACGCCTTCGCCCGGCTGCGCTTCCCCGGCAGGAACGTGCTGTTCGGGGTGTTCCTGTCGGTCCTCATGGTGCCGCCGCAGCTCTTCGTGATCCCGCAGTATCAGATCATGTCCTCGCTCGGGTGGCTCAACAGCCTCCAGGCGATCATCGTGCCCGGCCTGTTCAGCGCGTTCGGGGTGTTCCTGCTGCGGCAGTTCTTCCTCGGGCTGCCGCGCGAGCTGGAGGAGGCGGCCCGGCTCGACGGCGCCGGCCCGGTCCGGATCTACTGGTCGATCATGTTGCCGCTGGCCAGGCCTGGACTGGTGGCGCTGTCCGTGCTCGTGCTCCTGTGGGCGTGGAACGACCTGTTCTGGCCGCTGGTGGTCAACACCGACCCGGAGAAGATGACGCTGTCGGCGGGGCTGGCCTCGCTGCAGGGCCAGTATCAGACCGACTACCCGGTCCTCATGGCCGGCTCCCTGATCGCCTCGCTTCCCGTGATCGCCGTCTTCGTGTTCCTGCAACGACAGTTCATCCAGGGGATCGCGCACACCGGCAGCAAAGGCTGACCCACGGCTCCGGCCGCGCGCTCTCCGCTCACTGCGCTCACACCCCGCTCACACCGGGACGGGGGGACCCGCACCCCCGTGCAGACGGCGCCGGCGAAGCGGGTGACGGCCCATCGGCGCCGGTGCCCGGACACGAGGGGCCCGGCCCAGTCGGCGAGCGGGCGCACATCCGAACACTCCCCTCCTGCTCGAGACCGGGGCGGTTACGCCCGGGGGCGGCGGGCGGTGAAGTCGTCCGCGATGGCGTCGAACGTGGACCACCGGACGCCCTCGTGCTTGTTGATGTGCTCGATGAGGCGCTCCAGCATGAGCAGGACCTGCGGGCGCCCCGAGACGTCCGGGTGGATCGTCATGGTGAAGACGGCGTACTCCGACTCGCGGTAGACCCAGTCGAACTGGTCGCGCCACATCTCCTCGATGTCGCGAGGGTTGACGAAGCCGTGGCTGTTCGGGCTGGTCTTGATGAACATCATCGGAGGCAGGTCGTCGAGGTACCAGCTCGCCGGGATCTCGACGAGGTCGGTCTCCTGCCCGCGCACGAGCGGCTTCATCCACTCGCGGGCGTCCTTGTCGTAGTCGATCTTCGACCAGGTGTCGCCGACGCGCACGTAGTACGGCTCGAAGTCGCGGTGCATGAGCGAGTGGTCGTACTTGATGCCGCGTTCGAGCAGCAACTCGTTGGTGACCGGCGAGAACTCCCACCACGGCGCGACGTACCCCGTGGGGCGCCGGCCGGTGCGCGTCTCGATGAGGTCGATGCAGTGGTCGAGGATGGTGGACTCCTGCTCGCGGCTCATCGCGATCGGGTTCTCGTGGCTGTAGCCGTGCACGCCGATCTCGTGCCCGGCGGCCACGACCTGCTCGAACTGCTCGGGAAAGGTCTCGATGGAGTGACCCGGCCAGAACCAGGTCGACGGCAGGTCGTACTTCTTCAGCAGGGCGTTGAGCCGCGGCACGCCCACCTCGCCGGCGAACAGGCCGCGCGAGATGTCGTCCGGGGAGTCCTCACCACCGTAGGAGCCGAGCCAGCCGCCGACCGCGTCGACGTCGATCCCGAACGCTACGAAGATTTCCTTGGCCACAGCGCATCCTCTTTTCCTGGTTTCGATGGATCAGACATGGGCGGCGAGGGTCTGCCCCGTGACGGGTACGCCCTCGGAGAGCAGCAGCCTCGCCTGGTAGAGCGGCAGCCCGCCCATGCTCAGCGCCCCGGCGCGTACGAGGTCGACCCCGCCGCCGTTGCCGTACGTGGGCACGACCGGCCCCTCGGCCACCCGCGTGGACAGTCCCACGACCGTTCCCGCGGCCACCGCCTCTGCAACCCACTCCAGCAGGGCGTGGTCGGCGTTGCCGACGCCGGTCCCGGCGAGCACGACCGCCCGCGTACCGGCCCGTACGGCGGCGTCGGCCGATGGGACCGCCGTCCAGCGTCCTGAACGGCTGGGCGGCGACGGTGCGGTGCTTGCGGGCGCCCCGGGCGGCGAAGATCCGCCCGGCGAAGGAGATGAGCGCACCGCACCCGCGCGCCCCGGGGGAGGCGGCGACGGCGACCGCCTCCCGGAGGTTGCGTGGTCCGTCGCTGTCGGGCTGGTCGGCCGCCCGCTGGGCGCCGGTGAGAACGACGGGCTTGTCGCTGTCGTGGACGAGGTCCAGGAGGAAGGCCGTCTCCTCCATGGTGTCGGTGCCGTGGGCCACCACGATGCCGGTCACGTCGTCCGTTCCACCACCTCGGCCATCGCGCGCCTACGGCGGCGGCGTCGGCGATGTCGACGATGTGGCCCGTGACGTGGCCCCTGACGTGGCCCGTGGCCGTGCCGAGGCCCAGCAGCTCCTCGGGAACGGGCTTCACGTCGAGCAGGGCGAGACGGGCGCCTTCGGCGGCGAACAGCCGGGCCGTCGCGGCCCCGATCCCGCTCGACGCCCCGGTGATGAGGGCCACCTGGCCGTTGAGCTTTCCCATGTACGTTCCCCCTCAGCTCGGCCAGCGGACGGTGAGACCGCCGTCCACGACGACGCTCTGCCCGGTCACGAAGGCGATGACGCTGACGTAGGCGACCGCCCGCTTCGTCACCGGCCGGTTCCAGGGATCGCGGGCGGGCGCTCTCAGGGACGATCCCGGCGCTCCCTGCGGTGGGACAGCTCCCATTGGGGACTGCTCCTATTTGGTGGCTGGAACGCACACAAAGGTTTGTGTAGCGAGACACAAAGGTTTGTGTGAATAGCAGAGGCTTTTGTGTGTGATGTGGCGGGGCCGGCGCTTGTAGCGCGTCCCCGCAGGCGACGCAGCCGGCCGCGGGTCGCCCCGTGGTCAGGTGCATCGTATTCGCGGTGCCGGCGGTGGCCGGCCCGGTGTTTTCGTCCGCCGTGGCGAGTGCGAGACGCGACTTCCGGCGGAGTACTCGATACCAAGGCCGGGCGCGATCACGGACCGGCTCCCGCCGCTGATAATCATCGGGCCGCTCGTCTGGACGGGCTACGAAATGGTGACCACCTTGTGGTGGAAGCGCTGGTGGGCGCTCGCCCCCGGGGCGGTGGCCGGCTTGGGGGCCTTCCTCCTGGTGCGCTCGCTGATCGCGGCGTCGTTCGCCGTGGGGGTGGCGTGTGTCGCCGGCTGGGCGGTGTTCGCCGTGGTGTTCGCGCTCGGCACCCGCCTGCCACGGACCTCGTTCCCCCCGATGTAAGGCTGGCGCCAAGACGGAGCAGGCGTTGCGACGGATGACGGCCCGCTTGCGGGACGTCGAGCACGGGACATCGCCGTTCGTCTCTTCCGGGTGCTCGCGATGTGGGCCGGGCGTGCGAGATCGCGTACAGGGCCGCCGTCGGCGAGTGGCGCCGCCGCGGCGCCGCAGTGCGGGCAGCTCGTACTTGGTGCAGAAATACCTTGACCGGGCCCCATTTCCGATCTTGGTCATATCGCGGCAGAAAAACGGTATATGCGGGCGTGTCGGCGTCGTCCGGCAAGCGCGGCTGGGTATTCCCCTCGGCGCAGTGATCGGTCAGCTGACGAATCGAGGAAGGCGGGCCATGAAAAAATTCGCATATCTGGGTGGTTTCGCTGTTTCGGCGGCGTTTCTCCCTATTGCGATATCGTCGGCCGCGCAGGCCGATGTCGCTCCGGTGGCCCCGGCGCCGGCACCGATGGAGCGGCAGACGGCGGCTGTGCCTCGCACTCATGAGCCGGCGAGGGTCGCAACGCGGACGATCCTCCCTCGGTACACCGCATTCCGCCGGTTCACCACAGGGCAGCCGCGGCAATGGCAGGCAGGGTGGGATCCCTTCGCGGAGGAGGTGTTCGGACCTGAGATGCAGTTGCGGCTGGAGCCGGAGCTAGCACGCGAGGCGGCGCGCTCGGCACGGGAGGAGTCGCGCGCGGCACGGGAGGAGTCGCGCGAGAGGGCACGAAGAGCGCAGGACATGGAGGTGCTGCAAGCACTCATGTTTTATTTCTTCATGGTAAATCCTGAATATGGTTGGCATTAGACTGCGTGTCAGCCGTTTTCGGGTGGCCGCACTCGGGAACAAGGCGGCCAGTGGTGGAGCATTGCCGGGGAGAGTGGCTTTCGCAGGTGTCTCGGTCCTGCTCCGTGGTCCGCGCACCGTTTCGGCGTGCCCCCACGTCATGCGCCTGGCGGCATGAAGCCGCGGAGCCCGCCGGGCGCGACGCGGGCCTATGAGCTCCCCCCGCGAGGGTCGATGCCGCACCGATACGCCGAAGGACCCCCGGAAGTCGTCCGGAGTCCGTCGGCGAGTCGCGTGGATCACGAAGTCGGCTGGGGCCACGACCAAGCGGATTGTCGTGGTCGGACAGCGCTGCCGATCAGTCGGCCCAGGGTGTTACACCGTGTCATTTCATGCTGTTTCGTTTGCCATTCTCCCTGCCATTCCGGCGGATGACGACATCGCGTGCCGTGCCGGGGCCGGATGAGCACTCACCGGGCAACAAGGCTCACCGGTTCAGGTTCAAGTGACCTTCACCGCGTGATTGTCCACGCCGATCGCTCCTTTTGGCCGGGGCGACAGAAAAATCGTTCGCTCTCCCGTGCGCGCTGCGGCAGCATGGCCACGGCGGGTTCGGCGTTCGGGGAGGGCTGATGGCTGCGCTCGGATCGATTGAGGACGCTGAAAACGGCCCATCTATGCGCAAATCAGCCGTTTTGCTGGTGCTGCGCTACTACTGCGGCGAACTGAGGCGGCAATGGCGGGTCGCGGTGCCCGCGCTGACGTTGCCGGCCATCGGGAACATCTGCCTGTTCTACCTGGCGCCGCTGGCGGTGGCCGGGCTCGTGGGGCACCTGTCCGCCGGCGGGGACGGCACCGTCGGCGCGCTCCTGCCGTACGTGCTCGGCTTCGGCGCGATGCTGCTGACGGGCGAGGCGCTGTGGCGGGTGGGGCTGCACTTCCTGAACCGCACCGACGCGCGGGGCATCGAGCGGCTCGGCGTGGTGGGCATGGACGAATTGCTGGCCAAGGACACCGCGTTCTTCCACGACAACTTCGCCGGCTCGCTGACCAAGCGGGTGATCGGCTTCTCCTCCAGATTCGAGGAGTTCGCCGACACGCTCACATTCTCGATCATGGCCAAGGTGGTGCCCCTGGCCTTCGCCTCGGTGGTGCTCTGGCGGTATCACCCGCTGCTGGTCCTCGTTCTCGTGGGCCTCATCATCGTCACCGGCGTCCTCGTCGCTCCGCTCATCCGCCGCCGCCAGGCCCTGGTCGACGAACGCGAGGCCGCCAGGGTGCTGGTGTCGGGCCACGTCGCCGACGTGCTGACCAACATGGAGACGGTCCGCGCGTTCGCCGCCGAGAATCGCGAAGCCGCCGAATATCGGGTGAGGATCGCCGAGCAGCGCAGGTTGTCCCTTCGTTCCTGGGATTACGGCAACCTCCGGGTGGACACCGTCGTCGCCCCTCTGTCGGTGCTCACCAGCGCCGTGGGCCTGCTCCTCGCCGTGGCGCTCCGCGGTGGTCTCGGGGTGGAGGCCATCGTGGTGACGTTCACCTACTACACGAACACGATCAGCATCATGTTCGAGTTCAACCAGATTTACCGGCGCATCGAGAGCGTGCTCACCGAAGCCGCCCAGTTCACCGAGTTGCTCCTCGTGCCGCCGACCGTGGTGGATCCGGTCGATCCGCAGCCCCTGCGCCCCGCCGACGCGAGCGTCCGCTTCGAGCGGGTGAGGTTCGGGTACGCCGGCGGCCCGCCCCTCTTCGAAGACCTGGACCTCGACATCCCCAGCGGCGCCAAGATCGGGCTGGTCGGCCAGTCCGGCGGCGGCAAGAGCACGCTCACCCGGCTGCTGCTGCGTCTCATGGACGTGGACGGCGGCAGGATCCTGATCGGCGGCCAGGACATCGCCCGGCTGCGCCAAGCCGACCTGCGCAGCCTGATCGCCTACGTTCCCCAGGAACCCGCCATGTTCCACAGGTCCGTACGCGACAACCTCGCGTTCGCCCGGCCGGGCGCCACCGACGCCGAAATCTTCGAGGCCGCGCGGGCCGCGCACGTCACGGAGTTCGTCGAGTCCCTGCCGGACGGATTCGACACCCTGGTCGGCGAGCGTGGCGTCAAGCTGTCCGGTGGACAGCGGCAACGCATCGCGCTCGCGCGCGCCATCCTGCGTGACGCCCCCATCCTGCTGCTGGACGAGGCGACCAGCGCCCTGGACTCCGAAAGCGAGATCCTCGTCCAGGAAGCCTTGTGGCGCTTGATGCAGGACCGGACCGCGGTCGTGGTCGCGCACCGCCTGAGCACCGTCGTCCGCATGGATCGGCTTGTCGTGCTCAACCGGGGACGCATCGTGGAGCAGGGCACCCACAGCGAACTGCTCCAGGCCGAAGGCCCCTACGCCCGGCTCTGGCACCACCAGTCCGGAGGCTTCCTCATCGAGGACGGCACCCCGGACGCGCTCCACCTCTGACCGAGGTCCACGGAGGCGAGCGTACGAGGAGGGCCCGCCTGTGGCCTTAACGGTCGGGGGTTTCGGGACCTCCCTCGGTGGTGTGGTCGGAGACGGATCCGAGCTTGTCGGGGTTGCTGACCACGTAGATGTCGCGCACCTGCTTCCCCTCGGGATCGAGGTCGAGCACCATCACCGCGAGGGGCGCGTCCTCCGCGAAGATCACCACGGAGGGGTCGCCGTTGACCTGGCGATACCGGACGTCCACGCCGCCACGCGCGTTGGCCACGACCACCCGGGCGACCTTGTCCCGGCCACGGATCGGACGCGGCCCGCCCGCCGCCGACTTGCCTCCGCCGTCGGGCCACAGGACGACGTCGGGCGCGAGCATCTCCATCAGCGCGGGCAGGTCACCGCCGAACGCCGCCTCGACGAAGCGCTCGGTCACCTCCCGGTGCGTACGCCGGTCGACCCGGGCGCGCGGACGCCGCGCCTGTACGTGTTCGCGCGCCCGGTGGGCGATCTGCCGGATCGCGGCCGGGCTGCGGTCCAGCATGGCGGCGATCTCGGTGTGCTGGTAGGCGAACACCTCGTGCAGGACGAACACGGCCCGCTCCAGCGGAGTGAGCGTCTCCAGGATCACCAGCAGCGCGATCGACACCGACTCCGCGCGTACGGTGGGTTCGGCGGCGTCGGGACCGGTGATCAGCGGTTCCGGCAGCCACGGGCCCAGGTAGGTCTCCTTGCGCCTGCGCAGCGCGCTCTGGTGGGCGAGGGCCTGGTTGACCGCGACACGCACCAGGTACGCGCGGTGGTTGTCGATGCCGGCCACATCTCGTGCCGCCCACGCCAGCCAGGTCTCCTGAAGCACGTCCTCGGTGTCGCCGACCGTGCCGAGCATGTTGTAGACGATGGAGAACAACAACTCGCGGTGGTCGGCGAACGCCTCGGAAGCGTCGGCCGCGGGGGTTTCACGCATCATGAGACTCCTTGCCGGTACGGATACTCCTCAAGAGCCCGTCGGGCGCGAGAGTGTGACCTCGGCTTCAGGCTGCCCGATCAGCGTGTCGCGTGCAGCACGAGGGCGGGATCGAGCGCCAGCGTGGCGACCGCCAGGCCGAGGAACACGACCGCCAGGTAGAACTGGGGCGAGAAGTCACCGACGCGCAGATGGGTGTACAGCGCGCAGACGAAGTAGAGGACGAGGCCCGCGGCGGCGGCCGTGCCGACGAGGGGCACGCCGAGCAGCCCGAGCGCGAGGCCCAGCGCGCCCAGGGCCTTCAGCGCGCCGATCGGCCACACCAGCCACGACTCCGGCACACCGGCTCGGGCGAGCGCGGGGCCGAGGGTACGCATGATCGGCGCGAGCCGGGTCATGGCCGCGAATCCGGAGAACGTGTTGAAAGCGATGGTCACCAGAGCGGTGACGACGTAGGCGGTCGGCATCGAAGGCTCATCCGTTCCGGAAGGCGTCGACGTGGTCGGCCACCCAGTCGCCGTACGTCCGTGCCGGACGGCCGAGAACCTCGCCCATCTCACCCGTCGGGGGATGCTGGTCGCGGCCGGCGTAGTGGTCGTACCGGGCCATCAGGGCGCGCACGAACGGCTCGGGCAGCCCGTTGCCGATCAGGTGCGCGGCGACGGCCCGCGGCGGGACTTCCTCGAAGCGCAGGGGCCTGCCGAGCGCGGCGGCGATCACGGCCACCATCTCCTCGTGCGACAGCGACTCCGGTCCGGTGAGCTCCAGCCGGCGGCCCGCCAGTTCGTCGGTGAGCAGTGCGCGGGCCGCGACCTCGGCCAGATCCCGCTCGTCGAGCACGGACTCCCGGAAGCCCGCGTGCACGTAGCGCACGACGTCTCCGGCGCGGATCTGCGCGCCCCACGCCTGCAGGGTGTTGCCGGCGAAGGCGCTGGCGCGCAGGCTGGTCCAGGCCAAGCCGCCGGCGACGGCCGCCTCCTCGGCTTCCTTGTTCCGGTCCCCGCGCAGGCGGGACGGCTGCAGGTCGAACGGGTCGTCGATGTTCATCGCCGACAGGGCCACCACCTTGCGCACGCCCCGCTCGGCGGCCAGGGCGAGGAGCCGGTCGGCCGAGTCGCCGAAGGCGCGCGGGTGCAGGAAGACAGCCTCGACGCCCTTGAAGTGGTCGGCGGTCGTGCCGGGCCGGGCCGGGTCGCCCTGGACTACCTCCACGCCGTACGGAAGGGCCGCGTCGCGCGGAGCGCGGCTCACGGCGCGTACGCGGGCGCCTTCGGCGACGAGTCGCTGGACGACGAGACGCCCGACGGCGCCGGTCGCTCCGGTGATGAGGATCATGGTTCTCGCCTTCGTTATCTCAGCGCGA
Source organism: Microbispora sp. GKU 823 (assembly GCF_002027145.1). NCBI lineage: Bacteria > Bacillati > Actinomycetota > Actinomycetes > Streptosporangiales > Streptosporangiaceae > Microbispora > Microbispora sp. GKU 823. The sequence goes on from NZ_MWJN01000023.1 coordinate 24,674, forward strand.
GTTGGTGGGCAGGAAGTGACGGGCGTGTTCGGCGGCCCATTGGGCGAACGTGCGCGGCGGACGGCCGACGACCTGCTCCACGTGGTCGGTCAGCGTGGTGGCGTACTCGTTGGGCGTGCCGTACACCCGCAGCAGGCGCTCCACCAGGTCCGCCTCGTAGGCTCCGTCGATTTCGGCGAACGCGCGGAAGAGGGACAGCGGCGGACGCCGGCCCGGCACGCTCCACTCGCGGCGCACCTGGTCAGGGGTGAGCTCCTCGAACCGCAGGTCGCGGCCGGTCGCCTCGGCGAGGATCGCGACCATCCGCCGCGCGGTCAGCACCTCGGGGCCGGTGAGGTGGTAGGACCTGCCGCCGTGACCGTCCTGGGTCAGCACGGCCGCCGCGACGGCGCCGATGTCGTACTCGTCGACCGGCGGGCTCGGGCGATCGCCGTACGGCTCGCGCACCCGGCCGGTGGTCCGCAGCGACTCGCCCCAGTCGTTCAGGAAGTTGGCCATGAACTGCATCGGCCGCAGGAAGGTCCACTCCAGGCCGCTCGCCCTGACGGCCGGCTCCAGCGTGCCCTCCTGCCAGCCGCCCAGGACCGTGGCCTTACGGACCCCGGCGCGTTCCGCGAGAGCGACGATGGCGCGTCCGTTCGTGAGAGGCCGATAACCGACGCCGAAATTGATCAGGTGGACGGCGGTGACGCCGTCGAAGGCCGCCTCCAGGCCGGCGGTGTCGGTGAGGTCACCCGCCACCACCTCGACGCCGTGCGGCAGGACGGCGCGGCCGGGGTCGCGGGTCAGCGCCCGCACCTTCCGGCCGCGATCGAGAAGATGGCGGACGACCTGCCGGCCGACGGTGCCGGTGGCTCCGGTGACGAGAACGGTCATGCCGAGTGCTCCTTGTCGCCGTGGATCACGCCGTCCCGCCCGCTTGTACGCGTACGGGAACGGCCACGCCTCCTAAGAGGACCGGCGGGGAGCGAAGTGTGACGCCGCGCGCGGGGCCGCTGGCGGCGCCCTGGAGGGCCGTCGCCTCGATAAGCCGGGGAGGCTAGGGCAGTTCGGGGCGCACCAGAGCTTCGGAGAAGGGTTCTCCGGTTCTGCGGGCGTACGTCATGCGTGCGCGCACCTCGCTGAGCGAGCGCGGGCGGTAGCCAGGGCCTCCACAACAACTCTTGTGAAAGCGGACGCCCGCGTGCAGCAGCACCGAGAGCGTCCGCCAGCCTGCGTTGTCCCTACGGCGCGGCGCCGCGAAGGCGGAGCCGACGTGGATGAGCGGCTGAGCGCATCGAGGGCAGAGCCGATCGTCAAGGCCCAGTCCTGGATAGGGCTGCTTGTACGAGGCACGGCAAGGCAAGCAGACGAAGGAGGTCTTTCCATGGGCCATGCGGTCAGAGTAGGCCGATCACGCAGCAGGGTCGACAGGGTTTCAGTTGGCGGGTTCGTCCGCCGACGTGACCGGCGGGAGCGGCAGCGGGCGGTCGAGAAGGAACGTCATGAGCAGGTCGCGGTAGAGGTCGGGGCGGCCGTTGGCGATCGAATGCCCCGCGCCGCGCACGTAGACGAGGGTCGACTCGGGAAGCGTGCGCCGGTAATCGTAGGTGACCGCCCATTTCAGGTAGTCGCACTCGCTGCGCACGATGAGCGTGGGCACATGTACGGTGCGTAGCTTCGGACGCGGGTCGGGGACGGCGGCGGCGTCGGCGGACGTCATCTGATTGCTGTAGAAGCCGGGCGGGTTGCCGTGGACGGGGGCGGGCGGGCTTCCTGGGCATCCGGTGGCGTCCTTGGCCGTGAGCAGCAGGTCACGGAAGTACGTGTCGGCCTCGGCGTCGGGTACGAGCGCGTGCGCGGCAGCCGGGTTGACCTGGAGCAGGAGCGCTTGGAGGAGGAACCGGGGATCGGAAGTCAGCTCGTCGGCGCGTTCGGCCTGGGCCGGGGGGAGACGGTCCCAGGGACTGCCCGGTCCGCCGGGGAAGGCCGGGTCCCAGATCGCGCCCGGTGAGGTGAGCACGGCTTTGGCGACGTGGCCGGGATGGGCGGCCATGTACGTCGCCGACAGGCTCCCGCCCCATGACCTGCCGACGAGGACGACCTTCTCGGCGTGTATCGCGCGGCGGATCGCCTCCAGATCGGCGACGTGCCGGGCGACGGTGTAGCCGGTCACGTCGGCCAGCCGGGTGGAGCGGCCGGCGCCGACCTGGTCATAGGCGTAAACGTCGAAACCGGCCGCGGCCAGCTCCCGCCCGGCCTCCGGGACGCCCTCTCCGGGGGTCCCGGGGCCGCCGTGCAGGAAGATCACGGGCGTCGGGCGCGGCTTACCTGACGCGGCGATCTTCACGTAGGCGATGCGGGATCCCGTGGGCAGGTCCCAGTGGGAGACGCCGGGCGGGGCCGCGGCGTCGGCGGCACGGGGAAGGGGCGCATCACCGTGAGGGCCGCGGCCCCGGCCGTGACGAGCACGACGCCGGCGACGTACGGCCACAGCGCTCGCGGGCTGCCGAGCGCCTTGTCGCGGCCCGCCCGAACACCCAGGCGGTTCCCGCCGCCGCGAGGAGGCCGGCCGCGGAGAACACCGTCACCGCCGGGACGGCGGCGGCCGTCCGACGAAGGCCGCCGTCCCGGCCACGGCCGCCGCGATCACCCCGGCGAGCGACAACGCGCCGCCGGACAACAGGTTGGATCTCATGCGAGCCACGCTAGGAAGCCGAACCCGCGTCGGCCTCCTCCCGCGGAACCGTCGTCACCCCCGCCGTACGGCGGGGGGTCAGCGGCTGCCCGGGCGGATCAGGCCGGTCTCGTACGCCGTGATGGTCGCCTGGAGACGGTCGCGGACACCGAGCTTGGCGAGGATCACCGCGACGTGGTCCTTGACGGTCGAGGGGCTGATCCGGAGAACCTCGCCGATCTCGGCGTTGGTGAGACCGCGGGCGACGTGCGTCAGCACCTCGGTCTCGCGCCGGGTGAGCGTGCCGAGGACGGCGGGGTCACGAGGTTCCGGCTCGGACGCGAACCGATCGATGAGGCGTCGGGTGACCCCCGGATCGAGGAGGGCGTCTCCGGAGGCCACCACCCGGACCGCGTCGGCGACTCTCTCCGGTTCGGCATCCTTGAGCAGGAACCCGCCGGCGCCGGCTCTCAGCGCCGCGAACACGTACTCGTCGAGGCCGAACGTCGTCAGCACCACCACCCGGGTGCCCGGCGCTTCCGCGCCGATCCGGGCGGTCGCCCGCAACCCGTCCAGGCCCGGCATCCGGATGTCCATGAGGGCCACATCGGGCCGCAGCGACACAGCCAGCGCCACGGCGGCCTCCCCATCCGCGGCCTGGCCCACGACGCTCAGATCGGGTTCGGCGTCCAGGACCGCCGCGATGCCCGCCCGCACCACCGCCTGGTCGTCGGCGACCGTCACCCTGATCAAGGGAGCACCTCCGGAAGCCACACCCTCACCATTCCGTCCCCGGCGTCCGAGACGCTACCTCCGGCCGCGTCGGCCAGTGCCCGAAGGCGCCGATCCCCGCCCGCGCCGGCGGAAGGCCCCGAGACCGCAACGCCGTCGGCGCGGCAGGCCACGGTGATCTCCCGCTCATCCCGTGTGCAGCCGCGCAGCATCACCTCGGCCGCCCTGAACGCGGCGACCTCCACGCTTGGGGACGCCTCGCGGCGGGCTCCGGCGTACCGGACGGTGCCCTGGTGCCGCACGGCGAGCAGGGCGATCCCGGCGATGGTCGGGGGCGGGTCGTCGCCGCTCTGGCGGCGCAGCTCGCCGAGCGACTCCCTGAGCGCGGCCAGCCCGGCCCTGGCCTCGGCCAGCACGCTGTCCAGCCGCCCCGCGTCCGCCGCGACCACGATGGCCCTGGCATGTCGCAGGGCCGTACGGCGCAGGCCCGCCGCCAGCCGGTTCCGCTCCGCCAGCACGACCGTCGCCGTCTCGCGGCCGAGCAGATCCCGCTCCCATGCCACGGCCGCATGGCGCCGCGCACGCCTTGACCCCACCGTCAGGCCGAGCGCCCACGCCGCCGCCGACGGGACCGCGACGCCCAGGGTCAGCACCGCCCAGGCGGCCACCCGATCTCCCACGATCCCCGGCCCGCACGCCAGAGCAAGCCCGCCTGTCGCCCCCACAGCCGCCCGTGGCGAGAGCCCCCCACCGCCGGCGTGCGCGAGGGCCGTACGCGCCCACCGCGTAGAGCAGCGCCAGCTCGACCCACAGGCACCACAGGAACACGTCCCCTGCGGGCTGCTTCGTCCAGCCGAAGAGTCCGGCGGCGAGCAGGACCGGATAGACCGACAACGCCGCCGCCAGGCTGAAAAGCGGCGCCCGCCTGCGCAGGCCGAGCGGCAGGGCGTGCGCGAGGAAGAGCGGCACCAGCAGGGCGGCCTCTCCGGGGAGGCTCTCGGGCGTGTCGGCCGTCAACAGGCTCGTACCGATGGACAGCGCCACCGCGAGGATCGCAAGCGCGGCGTCGGACGCCTGCCGGCCACGCCATTCGTACGACGTCGATGACGGGCCCTCGTCAGGGATGAGCGGGAGCTCGGCGCGCACGGCCCACCCCCGGTCATCCGGCCCCGCGGACAGGAACCCTCCGCAGGCGGCCACCGCCGTCCTGAGCCCGGCGAGCCCGAATCCGCCGCCCAGTCCACGTGCCACGTCCGCGTCGTCCACGACCCGCTCGCCGGAATCGTTGACGATCGTGACGACCAGGCGGCCGGGTTCGCGGTCGACGCCGACCCGTATGGCGCCTCCCGGCGCGTACCGCAGGGCGTTGGTCAGCGCCTCGCGAACCACCCGGCATGCGACGGCGGCGATCTCAGGCGGGGCGCTCCCGGCTGTTCTGCGGTAGGTGAGACGCGGCTCTGGCCATGCCGCGACCAGGGCGTCCACGTCGGCGAGATCGGGCAGGCCGGTGCCGATGTCGCCGGTGGCCAGCCGCTCCAGTTCCTGGGTGGCCAGGCGGCCGGTCTCGGCGGCATACCGGGCCGCCTCCGCCACGAGAGCCGGGTCGGCGAGACGCAAGGCGGAGGCGGCGCCGACCGCGATGCCGGTGACGTGCTGTGGGCGGCGGTGTCGTGAAGCTCGGCGGCGAGCCGGTGCCGCTCGGCCTCGGCGGCCACGGCCGGCACATCGGGCGAGGCCGCGCGGAAGACGGCCACGGCCCGGCGTTTCGCCCGGCCGCGTCGCCGCGCCCGGCCCAGGGCCCAGGCGACCGCGGCGAGTCCGGCGGCCAGCAGTGTCACGCCGGTGACGGACCTGGGTGACTCCCCGAGGACGCTCGCCGTCCCCGCGGTCAGCACCAACGCGACCACGACGCCCCCGGCGGCCACCTCTGCCGTCTGGCGCAGGGCCAGGCCGTACAGCGCCACGGTCACGATGAGCGGCACAACCCACCACAGCCAGCCCGACAGCACGCCGAGTAAGCCTAACGACGGACAAGCGATGCAGGACCGGGAACGGGTCGCGTGCGCGTACAACCGAGAAGGGGAGAGACCGGTGGTGGCTCAGGGGGCGGCGATGGGCAATTGGAGGACGAAGCAGGCGCCGCCGAGCGGGGAGGGTTCGACCCAGACGGTTCCGTGGTGGGCTTTCGCTATGTCGCGGGTGATGGCCAAGCCGAGGCCGGTGCCGGGCCCGCCCCGCTGCGAGGTGGCTTTGAGCTGGTACATCCGGTCGAAGATGCGTTCCCTGTCCTTCTCCGGCACGCCGGGGCCGTCGTCGGACACCGCCAGCCGGGCATTGCAGCCGCTGCGGCCGACGTGGACCTGCACCTGGTGGGTGGCGTGGTGCTGAGCGTTGTCCAGCAGATTGGTGATGATCTGGCAGATCCGCGTGCGCATGGCGGTGACCTCGACACCGGGAGTGCAGACGACTTCGACCGAGATGGGGTCGTTCCGGTCCGCGACCTCCTGCCTGATCAGTTCGCACAGGTCGATCCGTTCCCAGTCGGCTTGGGCGGCGCGGGAGCGGGCGACCAGGAGAAGCGCGGTACTCAGCGCCTCCAGCCGATCGACTCCACGTAGTACCGCCTCCAGTACTCGGGGGTAGTCCGCTTCGCCGGGGCCGGAAGTCGCTTCTTCCACCGTGACGCGTATCCCGGCCAACGGGGACCGGATCTCGTGGGCGATGTTGGAGGCGAACTGCCGCTCACGATCCAGCATGTCCAAACTCGCGTTGATGTTGTCGACCAGCTGCGTCACCTCCTGCGGATCACGCTGCTGAGCGATCTGGGCGTGTTCGTCGCTGACGTTGATCTCGGCGAGGTCACCGGAGATGGCACCCACGCGTCGCAGCAGCCGGCGGACCAGCACCCGGCCCGCGACCGCAGCGGCCAGCACCATGACGAGATTCCACCACCACTTGCGAGAATCGGTGGCTCTTCCCGGACCTGCGCGCTCCAGCCGCTCGCTCAGGATTGATCTGCCCATCGGATACCCCCCACGAACCATCCCGCCGCGTAGGGCTCCTTACCCTCCCGATCACCCCTTCACCTCGGTCAATCGCCGGGAAGTGGGTCAATACGCCGTCGATCTCGTCGCGTACGTCGAGCGTCGGCACGCCCGGCTGACCGGCCTGGTCCGGCAGATCCACCAGCGCTCTCCCGGCACCTACGGTGCCCGGCGGACGCATGCCGGACTACGTCCGGGCCGGCACATCCGGTCAGCCACGGCGCGGCAGAGCTGCTCATGCGCCGGGCCGCGCTGCAAGGACTCGGCGGCCGGCCCGGATGGCGGCGGACCGAACCGGACCAGATCGCCACTCCCACCGGCTGGCTAGCGCTGTTTGAGGCGCTGCGCTTCCTTGCGCACCTCGGCCTGAACCGCCCGCTCGCGCTTCAGCCACTCGGGGTTCTCCGCCTTGATGGCGTCGATCTCGGCGGTGGTGAGCGGCCCGGTGATGCCGCCCCTGGCCAGGCCCGAGTTGGAGATGCCCAGCTTCACGGCGACGACCTGCCTGGGGTGCGGCCCGTTGCGCCGCAGATCGGCCAGCCATGCCGGCGGATTGGCCTGCAGCGCGTTCAGCTCATCCCTGGAGACGACTCCCTCCTGGAACTCGGCGGGAGTGGCCGAGAGGAGCACACCCAGCTTCTTGGCCGCGGTCGCGGGCTTCATCGTCTGGGTGGCCTTGAGCTTGGTCATGGTGTCAAGGGTAGGGCGCGAAGCCGCTTCCCCTTACATCGGTACCCTGGGGAGGTGACCGACAGGGAGTTCCGGCTGGCTTACGTGCCTGGGGTGACGCCCGCGAAATGGGTCGACATTTGGGCCGAGCGTGTGCCCGAGGTGCCACTCACCCTGGTCTCCGTCACCGCCGCCGAGGTGGTGAAGTTCCTGCACGACGGCGGCGCCGACGCCGGATTCGTGCGGCTGCCCGTGGACCGTGAAGGGCTCAGCGTGATCCCCCTCTATGTCGAGACCACCGTGGTCGTGGTGCCGAAGGATCACATGGTGGCCGCCGCCGACGAGGTGACTGTTGCCGATCTCGCCGACGACGAGGTGTTCCGTCCGATGGACGACACCCTTGAGTGGACGGCCCTGCCGGGGCTGCCGGCTTTCACGCGTCCGGAGACGACGGCGGAGGCGATCCGGCTGGTGGCGGCGGGGGCCGGGCTGCTGCTGGTCCCGCAGTCGCTGGCGCGCCTGTATCACCGCAAGGATCTGACCTATCGGCCGGTTGTGGAGACGCCGCAGTCGCAGATCGGGCTGGCGTGGCCCACGAAGGCGACGACAGAGCTGGTGGAGGACTTCATCGGCATCGTCCGCGGGCGTACGGTGAACAGCTCGCGGGGCCGTACCCCCCGCGCCTGTCCAGGGGAAGGTGCGGAAGCAGCCGAGGACTCCCGCTCCGGGCGGGTCGGGTCGCCGGGGCGCGCAAACCGGCCGGGGCAGGAAGGGCCGCCGTCCCCGCTGAACCGTGCACGGGCCGGAAGTCGTAGGGTCCTTGACCTGCGGACCGACCTGATGCGGCGGTACGGGCAAGCGCGTTGGGCGTTCGGCCGGCTGGTGCTGCTGGGCCGACTCACGACCGGTTCGGATCGGGCACAGCCGTCCCGTTGAGAGTGGTGCTGCCGGCGACGTACTGCGCCCCGTTGGGCACCGGGTCATGGAAGGTGGCGTTCACTGTGGGCGTGGGCCCGGTGTTCGCGGTGGTGAAGGTGTACTCCAGGATGTCCCCGGACTTGATCTGCGCGCCTGGGGATCCACTCGCCTTCCACGACGCTCTTGGCCGTGCTCAGGCAGGTCGGCGTCGTGAACGTCACACCGTCCAGGAAGTTGCCGGCGGTCGGGCTGCCACCCGTGGCCGACACCGACTGGAAGGCGAATCGTGTGACGGTCTGCCCTGGAGGGAGGACGTACACGCCGGTGTAGTGACCCCAGGCGGTGTTGCCGTCGGAGATGTCCGGGGACGAGGCCCCTGTCGGGGTCTGCGGTACGGTCGCGCCTGGTGCTCCGATAAGCACCTGCATCACGTCGGTGCCGAGGCGGCCACGGTGGTACAGCGACCAGGTCATCCGGGTTCCCGGGACGGTCGGCAGGTCCTGGTAGAGCGTGGAGGCATAGTTGGCGTTGAGCTCGGCGAACTGCTGCCCGTCGGCTGACGGGCCTTCACCCATGCCGCTCCGCCAGAACTCCAGTTTGCGGTCCGCGGCGGTGGTGTGCCAGCCGACGCCCGGGTTGGTGGAGGCGTCGGGGATGTTCCAGTCGGCCGTGGCCACGGGCGGCGCCTCGAAGCTGCCGTTGACCAGGTTGATCGGCTGGTAGTCACAGCCGGCGGTGACGGTGACCGTGGCGGTGCTGGTTCCGCAGGCGGTGGTGACGGTGTAGGTGAAGCTGTCGGTACCGGCGAAGCTCGGGGCGGGCGTGTTGCCGCCGAGCTGGCCCGGAGCGGCGATGCGGTGGTGCCGGCCCACGTCTTCTCTTGATCGTCCTCTGGGTCTGGCGCAACCAACCGAGATCAACTTCTCCCGGAAAGACCCACATCGGCCGAGAAATCCCGCACGCGCCTCCGGGCCTGGTCACTCGGCTTGTCCCGCTCCTCTCTTGGCGGTGGCGAAGCTGCCCACGCCGGCCTTCCTCGCTATGGATCAGGACTTCTGCCCTGAGGGCTCCCTGGTGGCGGGCGGCGACGTGCTGGTGCGGATCGCGTGGGAGCTGTGCCGACATGGCACCACCTCGATTCGCAAGAACCATTGCGGAAAAACGTCCTGAAGGCGTATTAATGAAAGAAATCTTTCGTTTTGGAGCGCCCATGGAAGCGACCAGGCCGGAACGGCGCGTACGCGTGCAAGACCCCACGACGCTGCGCGCGCTCGCCCATCCACTACGGCTGCGCCTGCTGCGCTACCTGCTGGCGGCCGGCCCGCGAACGGCGGCGCAGTGCGCCGAGGCGCTCGACGACACCGGCTCCAACTGCAGCTACCACCTGCACCAGCTCGCCCGCCACGGGCTGATCGAACGCGCGCCCGCGCAGGGCGCCAACCGGCGCGACCGGCCGTGGCGCGCCGCCGCCACCGGGCTGGACTTCCTGCCGGAGCCCGGGGACGAGCAGGGCCGGCAGGTCAACGACGCGCTGGCCTCGCTGGAACTGGACGAGGTGTTCCGCTCGCTACAGCGCTATCGGCAACAGCAGCACAAGCTGCCCGACCAGTGGCAGGAGAGCGCGACCTTCCACAACTACACCCTCTCGCTGACCCCCGAGGAACTGCGGCACCTCGCCCTGACGCTGGACGCCGTCATCCGGCCGTACCTGCGTCCGCTGCGCGAGGGGGCGCCGGGTGACGCCCGGGCGGTGAGCCTGAGCCTGCAGGCCTATCCCACACCGGAATTCATCTGACATGTTGATGCTGCTGCGCCACCGCGGATTCGTCCTCGTCTGGATCGCCGGGCTCGCCTCGAGTGTGGCGAGCTGGCTGCTGATCACTGGGTTGCCGATCTACGTCTTCGGCGTCACCGGCTCGGCGTTGGTCACCTCCGCCGTGTTCCTCGTCGAGCTGTTGTGCGGCATCACCCTGGGATCGTTCGCCGGGGCGCTCGCCGACCGCTTCGACCGGTTCCGGCTGATGAGCAGCGTCGCGCTGCTCCAGACGGTGGTGGTGATGCTGCTGGTGGTGGTGGGCGAGCCCAGCCACCGCCTGTGGATCATCTGCCTGGTCGCCGGCGTCCAGGCGGTGCTGACCCAGGCATTCGACTCGGCCCGCAACGCGGCCCTGCCGCGGCTGGTCGAGGGCGCGCACCTGGTTCGCGCCAACAGCATGGTCGCGCTCAACACCAGCGTGGGGCGCCTGATCGGCAGCTCGCTGGGCGGCTTCGCCATCACCCGGGAAGGAACCCGGTACCTGGCGATCGGCGCCGCCGTGGCGTTCGTGACGGCCGCCGCTCTGATCGCAGCCGCCCGCCGGACAGCACACCACGACGCCGCGGAACCGGCCCCGGACGGCGGCGCCACGTCGTTCTTCGCGAACTGGCGATCCGGCCCGGTGACCATGATGCGCAACCGCAGCGTCCGGGTGACGTTCCAGAGCGTGGCCCTGGGCGGCGTCGCCCAGGGCCTGTTCGTAGTGCTCTTCGTCGTGTTCGTCAGCCGCGCGCTGCACGCCGACGGCACGCTCACCGGTGTGCTGCGCGGTGTCCAGGCGATCGGCGGCGTGGCGGGCGGGCTCATCGTCGGCCTGCTCGGCGCACGCCTGAGCCCTTGGCTGCTGATGAGCCTGGGCGCCGCCTCGTTCGGCCTGCTCAGCCTGACCATCTGGAACGGCCCGGTGCTCTCGCGTCAGGTCGAGGTGTACGTCGTGCTGTTCATCCTGGTCGGCGTGCCTGGCATCGCGTACAACAGCGGCGCGTTCGCGCAGATCCAGCAGAGCGTCCCCGACAGAGAGCTGGGCCGGGCCTTCGGCGCGTTCTACGTGGTCTACAACGCGTCGCAGGGACTGGGCATGGCGGCCGCCGGCCTGCTCGGCGACGTGCTCAATGTGGTGCTCGTCCTCAACGTGCAGGCCGTGCTGTACCTGGCCTCCGGCGCGGTGGCCTACTTCGCGCTGCGCCCGGTCCGTGCCCCCGAGGGGACAACGAGCGACCAAGCGAGATCAACCGCTCCCCGCAAGGGCCGTCTCGACCGAGAAAGCCCAGCTCAGGTGGGGCGTGAAGTGGTGGGGCGCCAGGGACTCGAACCCTGAACCGACGGATTAAAAGCTGATCGACGCCCTGGGCACATGGCCTCCGAACTGGGGCCAAGTGTCCAGGGGAGTCCAGCCCGATCCACCCGCGTCCGGCGACGTTGCCGTCAACGGTTGCCGTCAGCTCGCAGGCCTCCAGGCCTGGTCACTCGGCCTTGTCCCGATCTTCAGGAGCGGTGACGAAGCTGCCCATGCCGGGCTCGGTGTGGATCAAGCCGTCTGCCCTGAGTGCCCGCATGACCTTCTGGCCGGTGGCGTTCGCGATGCCGAACTCTTCGATCAGAGCGACGAGTGATGGGATGCGCTCGCCAGGCTTGTACTCGCCGGAGGCGATACGAGTCTTGATGATCTCGTACACCTGCCGCCACCTGGGCTGATTGGCCTTGAACTCCACCACGCGAGTAACGGTAGGAAGCCATTGCACGCCGTGGCGATGGACAGCACGCTATAGCGTGCCATAGCTTTCTTTGCCTACGATGCAGCTCATGGGCCTGTGGGAGGAGAGCGAAGTGAGCAGCGAGAAGGCAGCGAGTGTCCCTGCCCTGACCGTGAACGGCTTGCGGGAGGCGTTTCCCGGCTGGAGCATCTGGCGAAGCTCGGCGGGACGGCTGTGGGCCACGCGGAACGGTCGCCTGACGAACGAGGACTACAACCGCGGCCTATGCCAGACCATCGACGGCGACGATGTCGCCCAACTGGCTCAGGAGCTTCGCCGACAAGCCGCGCTTGCTGGTGCTCTGCCCGACGGGGAAGCGCAGTGCCCTGCCGCTTGGGACACCTCGCGCTGAGCGGCGCGAGATGAACGCGAAGCTGCGGGGCCTCGTCCAGGTTCCGGCGGACCTGTTGGAGGAGCCGGATTGTCCAGGTCTTTCGCCACACCTCCGCACTGCTGTACCTGAGCCAGAGAAGCTGCTCTGGGTCTCACAGCCTCGCGGGCCATACCGAGTCGTGGACTACACCTGCGACTGCGAGGCCGTGTTCTATGAGCTGATCTCCTGTGGCGGCATCTTCCAGATTCACAAGGTTGTGCAGTCGGAACCGCCCGAGCATTCCTATGCGGGCGGCTGGCGGACTGGCGAGGCTCGTCTCTGGTGGCATTCGGTCCTGCTGGGCCGAGTTCGCTAGTGCGGTGACCACAAACGTTCACTGGGCTGAGCGACGTTACCCTCGGCAGGGTGGCGGAGAGAGAGTTCACGATCAATTTGACGCAGGATCAGGCCCTGGTGCTCTCTGACTGGCTCGACCGAGTGATCGGCACCGCGGAGTTTGACGACTTGGTTGGCGAGGACCGTGCGGTCTGGTCACCGATACACCTGATCGCCGGGACACTGGAGACCTCACTGGTTGAGGTCTTCATGCCGGACTACAGCGGACGCCTGGATGCTGCCCGGAAGCGGCTCTTGCAGACCCTCGGGGAGCTGGGTCGGTCCGTGGACAAATCGTAGCGATACTAAGACGGTGACTCATTTGGCCGTTCGTATGGGTTCGTTCACCGGCTGCTGACGGAGGCGGGTGCGTTGCTGCGGCCGCGGGGCCCGGCTGCGGAAGGTGCGCGCGGCCTAGCTGATGTGGTTCACCCAGATGCCGACTGGGATGGAGAGCAGGGCGCCGGCGATGAGGCCGACGATGAGGAGCATCCATTCGCGGCGTCGTTGGCGGGGGCGTTCGAGGCGGGCGGCTTCCTCGGCCTGAGCCGCGACGGCTTGAGCGATCCTGTTGACTTGCCAGTCGCTGAGCACCCGCGGGTCGGGGACGGTTTCGCGGATCACCCCATGGAGTTGGTCGAGGACGGCCTTGCTGGCGAGGTGCGTTATGGCGGCTAAGGGGTCCATGGCTTCCATTCTCGATGTTCGTGCTGGTTCAGGGGAGAGTCGGTCGAGCGTGGGCGTGCCGGGCTGTCGCCGCTTACACCGGCGCTACGAGCGCCGGGCCGACCATTTCGCGTCCTTCGTCGCCCTCGCTGCGGCCCTCATTTGCTACCGCCGACTCGCCAAATGAGTCACCGTCTAAAGAACGCCTGTCGGCATCGTTCTTTCGGTAAGCCCGGTGAACGTTTGTGGTCACCGCACTAGCGATCGCCTCGTACGCCGTCGTCCCACCGCGAAGCGGCAGCGGGCCGGGGACGGAGGGGCAGGCCCGGCCTCGCGTGTACCTGTACCCGGTGACCTTCCGTGCTCGCTGGTTGTCCTGCCCGCATGGCCGGGCTTGCGCCGTAGGAGCCGGTCTGCTGGGCTCTGCCTGGGGCGATGGCGGGCGAGGCGATCAGCCCCCACCACCTACGGCGCGTGCTCTTGCTCGGCGATCACCTCGGGGCCGGAGTGCCCCCGCCGGAGGCGCATTGATGCTCAGCCCTCTTCGGGCCTGTATCTGAAGACGGGGAGCGTAGCGGCCGGCGCAACGCCGTAGGCGCCCGGAGGGCCGCGAAGCGGTTGGGCCGGCGGCGGAGCGGTGGCGACGGCGCGTGTGTGGTCGGCGGGTTCGGTCGGTACGGCGTGGCGCTGCTGCGGTGGGGCGGCCCGAGCCGCCGACGTCCGGGACCGGCCGGAGAGCCGCACACCCGGACGGCGGGCGGGCGTGGGGCCGCCAGCGGCGGCGCGGAGCGCCGTCGCCTTGAACCAGTAAAGAAACTTTGAGCCCACTACACCCGAAGGGCCGCGAGTCCTCCTGGTTCGGATGTCTCGTGGTCGCTGACGGATGCGGCCTCGAAGCGGTCGCCTGGGGCTTCGATTTCGGTGAACTCCAGCGGGCGACCGTGCTGGCTGAGCATGACCCGGCGAACGACTAGCAGGGGCGTTCCGATCGGCTCCATGCCGAGATCCTCGTAGGTCTCGCCGTACGGCATCCGGGCGTGGACGGAGGCGGTCCAGCGCAGCGGCCCATGCTGCCTCTCCAAGTGGGCGTAGTAGTCCTCGGGCTCGACGTGGGATTCGATCTCCCGGCCTGAGCCTTCACCTCGGATCGTCGCGACTTGGTCGGCGAGCACGTACGAGGACAGGTGGATGCGGGCGCGGGTCTTGGTGTGCTGCCAGTAGGCGTAGCGGTAGACGACCATGGTTCCCCGGCGTACCGCCAGGATGTCGGCTCGGCTGCCCTCGGCGGTCATGAACAGCGCCGAGTTCGGCGTGACCTTGCTCTGGGCGCGTTCGGCCTCGCTGGGGACGGTGACATGTTCCCAGCCTTGCTTGGCGGGGTCGTAGGCCGGGCTCAGCAGGTCCTCGTGATCGGGCCAGCCGGTGAGGATCAGGCGGCGGTCCGGGGTCGGGCGGACGAATGTGCCGCGTCCGTGGGCGACGGTCAGCAGTCCCTCTCCGGCGAGCTGGGCGATGGCCTTGCGGATGGTCGGCCGGGAGGTGGCGTACTCGCTGGCGAGGAATGCCTCTCCCGGTAGGGCCTGGCCGGGCTGGTAGTGGTCTTCCAGTACGTCGTTGCGCAAGAGGTCGGCGATGATCCGCCAGCGGGCGGCCTCCTTCTCCTCGGCCATGTGCCGTTGTCCCTTCTTCTCGTCGCTGATGTCTTTACAAGAGGTAGCACGTCTTGGCTAACATGTCCACATGAGCAAACACGTAGCACGTCTTGGACTACGTCTAGGTCACACCGGGAGAGAGGAGGTCGCATGAACAGCAAGGAGGAACAGCACCACACCCCACACCAGCAGCCTGAATGGCTGCTCGATCTTGCACGGCTGATGAACGACCCAGGCCATGACCGCTGGCGGACGATGGTCGCGGCTACCGGAGGATGCGCCAATCCGGTGCACCTGGCGGGGGAGTCTCTCGTCGTTCACGCGGACACCGGAGAGGTCCTGCACACGTATCGCACGGCGGATGAGCCGTACGGGCGGCTGCTCGTCGCCTGCGGCAATCGCCGGTCGTCGGTGTGCCGGGCCTGCTCGCAGCTCTACCAGGCGGACACCTTCCAGCTCGTCAGGGCCGGGCTGTCGGGAGGGAAGGGCGTCCCTGCTGAGGTCAGCGCACACCCCCGGGTCTTCGTCACGCTCACCGCTCCGTCGTTCGGCCCGGTCCACACCCGAAGGGAGAAGGACGGTACGTCCCGCCCCTGCCGTCCACGCAGCCGAGACGAACCCTGTGAACACCGGCGGCCGGTCGGCTGCCACATCCGGCACGAGCCGAAAGACGAACAGCTCGGACAACCGATCTGCCCCGGGTGCTACGACTACCGGGGCGCGGTCCTCTGGCAGGCGCACGTTGGGGCGCTGTGGCACCGCTTCACGCTGGAGATCCGGCGAGAGCTGGCCAGTCAGGCGGGCCTGAGCCGCAGGGCCTTCGCGCAGCTCGTCCGGGTCTCCTTCGCCAAGGTGGCGGAGTATCAGCGTCGGGGACTCGTCCACTTCCACGCCGTGATCCGCCTGGATGGCCCTGGCGGTGCACAAGAGGCACCTCCCGAATGGGCGGACCACTCGCTGCTCTGCCGCGCCATTCCGCCAGCGGTCAAGCGGGTTCGGGCCACCACTGCGCCGAGCGCCCTCGGACGGTGGGACCTCCGATGGGGCGATCAGCTCGACATCCGGCCCATCGTCATCGGTGGCGCTGCGGAGGGCCTCAGCGAGCGTGCCGTGGCGAGTTACATCGCCAAGTACGCCACCAAGGGCGCGGAAGCGTCCGGGACCGTCGATCACCGGTTGGCCTGCCCGGCGTGCAGTGGCCGGGGGCGTGACCGCTTCGCCACCTGTCGCCGCTGCCAGGGAACCGGCCTCAAAGAGGGCCTGCACCTGGACGCCCTGCCAGTAACCGAGCACGCCCGGCGCATGATCCGCGAGTGCTGGGACCTCGGCGGCCGTCCGGAGTTCGCCGACCTACGGTTGCGGCCCTGGGCTCACATGCTCGGCTTCCGGGGCCACTTCTCCACCAAGAGCCGTGACTACTCCACCACGCTCACGAGGATTCGCGGCGAGCGCGCCATGCACCGCGCGACGGAGGCACGGGAGAAGTACGGCCTTCCGGCCGTGGGGGACGCGACCACCCTCGTCCTCGGTCACTGGCGGTTCGCCGGCATCGGCTACACCCCCGGAGAAGCGATCCTCGCCGAGCACATCCGGCAACGGGTGGAGACCGCACGGGCCATTGCCGCCGAGCGCGAGGAGGACCGGCTTGGCGGATGACTTCCTGACGGTGGAGGAGGCCGCACAGCTCCTCAAGATCGGCAGATCCACTCTCTACGACCTCCTCCGCTCCGGCGAACTGGCCTCGTTCCTCATCGGCCACCGTCGCCGCATCCCCAGATCCGCCATAGACGATCTCGTCGCCCGACTGATGAAGGAGGCTTCCTGATGCCCAAACGAACGAAGCAACCGAACGGCGCTGGCAGCGTCTACCAGCGCAGGGACGGCCGCTGGGAGGGTGCGGCCTACTTGGAAGCCCTCGACGGCACCCGGAAGCGGTTCCGGGTGTACGGCAAGACGTGGGAGGAGGCCAACGCCAAGCTCACCGAAGCTCTCGCCAACGCGCGCAAGGGCGTCCCCGTGGAGACGACCACGCTCAGTCTCGGCGACTACCTGACGTACTGGCTCGAACAGGTCGCCAAGCCGAAGGTTCGGCCGTCCACCTATCGGAGTTACGAGACGTACGTGCGGCTGTACCTGATCCCCGGGCTCGGCAAGAAGCAGCTCAAGAAGCTCACGGCCAAGGACATCCGGACGTGGCTCGTGAAGGCGTCCAAAACGTGCCAGTGCTGCCTACAGGGGCACGACGCCAAACGGCCGAAGCGGCACAAGGACCCGGCGAAGCAGCAGCGATGCTGCGCGATCGGGAAATGCTGCAACAAGGTGCCGTCGCCCCGGACGGTCCAGTACCTTCACGCCCTGCTCCGGGCCGCTCTGGCCCAGGCGGTGCGCGAAGACCTGGTGCTGCGCAACGTCGCGAAGAACGTCCAACTGGGCACGGTCGAGAGGCCCGAGATCCAGGCGCTCACCCTCGACGAGGCCAAGCAGTTCCTCCGGCAGGCACGCAAGGGCCGGTTCTACGCGGTGTACGCCGTGGCTCTGGGCGTCGGCCTCCGGCGCGGCGAGGCGCTCGGGCTCCGCTGGGATGACGTCGACCTGGACAACGGAGTGCTCCGCGTCCGACAGGCACTCCAGCGGCAGAAGGGCGAGGGGCTCAAGCTCGTGCCGCTCAAAACGCAGCGCTCTCGCCGTACGATTCGGCTCCCGGAGAACCTGGTGAAGGTCCTCAAGGAGCACAGGGCCGAGCAAGCCGCGGAGCGCCTTGCGGCCGGATCGGCGTGGAACAACCCGCACGGCCTGGTCTTCACGACGCACATTGGGACCGCCATCGAGCCGGAGAACCTCTACCGGCACTTCCGGGCCGTGTGCGACGCAGCGGGCATCCGGCGGGTACGACTGCACGACCTCCGGCACACCTGCGCCACGATCCTGCTCGCACAGGGAGTGGACACCCGGACCATCATGGAGATCCTCGGCCACAGCACGATCGTGCTGACCATGAACACCTACGCCCACGTGCTACCCGAGCACCAAGCGACAGCACTCGACAAGCTCGAAAAGGCGCTGGGAGGTCTCGCTTAGAGAGAGCTTGAGTGGACGAGGGTCCGCCCGCCGATGCCGGGGATGGCAGGCGATGATCTGTTGCGGCAAAGTCATACCAACCACCTCGCCGGAGTCCTCAACATGAACAATCCAACATCGTTCACCGACCGTGAGAACTGGTCCGGTGAATGGTATGAACTGGCCATCGAGATCGGCGACACCAGCGATGAACGCCTTCAAGGGGCGCTGTCGGCACTCTGGCGAGCGGCCGCCATCGAGGGCTGCTACGGCCATCGCGATCGTGAGCCCGAGGAGCAGGACGAGGTCGCCTGCACCGTCTCATCACTGGCCGAATTCGGATTCCTGCTAGGTACGATCACCCTTCCGACCGGTCATCGGGTTGTGTGCGGATGCGTGGCTGTTCGTGAGGACGGCTGCTCGGACTGGCTCGACTTCTACCTACCGGTGGGCGCGCTCGATCGCATTGACGAGCGGTTCGGAAGCTACCGTTTCGATCAGGCCGACGGAGAGGCAGTCTTCGGTTGGCGGCGCACGTACGACGACTGGCTGGCCGACATCGGAACCAGCGTCTATCAGGAGGTCCCGTTCCGACTCGGCTTGATCGGCTTCGAAACGTCAGGCACCATCGACGCGCGTGAACTGAACGGCACCCCGCCCGAAGAGCGCTGGATGGGATACCTGTTGCCGGCTGACGGGGTCCTTCGCTACCTGGCCGCCAATGGGTGACCGACGTTGCCGTCAACCGTAGCCGTCAACAGCCCTTAACGATCATCTTCGCAGAGCTGTTTTCGCAGGTGGGGCGCCAGGGACTCGAACCCTGAACCGACGGATTAAAAGTCCGCAGCTCTGCCATTGAGCTAGCACCCCTTGGTCGTGTCCTCCGGACCTCGCCCGCGTCGCGGTGTGATCCGCAGAACACTCCCCAAGATGCAGGGTACAGAGAGTACCGCGTCTTCGGCGACGCGATTGTCCCCGATCGCGGTGAACAGAGGCGTCAGCGGAAGGCGTCGAGGCCCGTGAGCGCCTTGCCCAGCGTCAGCAGGTGCACTTCCTGGGTGCCCTCGTACGTGAGCACGGACTCCAGGTTGGTCATGTGCCTGATGACCGGATACTCCAGCGTGACCCCGTTGGCCCCGAGCACCGTACGCGCCTCGCGGGCGATGTCCAGCGCGGCCCGGACGTTGGCCAGCTTGCCGAAGCTGACCTGGTGGGGCTTCAGCTTTCCGGCGTCCTTGAGCCGGCCCAGGTGAAGGGCGGTGAGCCCGGCCTGGCCGAGCGAGACAGCCATCCAGGCCAGCTTCTCCTGCGTGAGCTGGAAGGCGCCGATCGGCTTGCCGAACTGCACGCGCGTGGTGGCGTAGTCCACGGCCGCCTCCAGGCAGGCCCGGCCCGCTCCGACCACGCCCCACAGGATGCCGTACCTCGCCTCCGTGAGGCACGACAGCGGGCCCTTCAGCCCCGCGACGCCCGGAAGCACCGCGGAGGCGGGCAGCCGTACGTCGTCGAAGTACAGGGAGGCCGTGATCGAGGCCCGCAGCGACAGCTTGCGGTGGATCTCGGCGGACGAGAAGCCGGGGGTCGAGGTGGGGACGACGAAACCGCGGATGCCCTCGTCGGTCCGCGCCCACACGACGGCCACGTCGGCGATCGAGCCGTTGGTGATCCACATCTTGGCGCCGTTCAGGATCCAGTCGCCGGACGGGTCCTGCTTGGCGGTGGTGCGCATGCCGGCGGGGTCGGACCCGTGGTCGGGCTCGGTCAGGCCGAAGCAGCCGATGGCCTCCCCTGACGCGAGCCGGGGCAGCCACTCCTCCTTCTGCTCGTCCGAGCCGTACTTCCAGATCGGGAACATCGCCAGCGACCCCTGCACGGACACGAACGACCGCAGCCCCGAGTCGCCCGCCTCGAGCTCCCGGCAGGCCACGCCGTACGAGACGGCGTCGAGCCCGGCGCAGCCGTATCCCTCCAGGTGCATGCCGAGGAGGCCGAGCGAGCCCAGGGCCGGGGCGAGTTCCCGAGCGGGGAACGTGCCCTGCTCGAACCACTCGCCGACGTGGGGGAGGACCTTGCCGGAGACGAGTTCCCTTACGGAATCCCTGATCAAGCGGTGCTCGGGGTCGAGCTGGTCGTCGAGTTCGAGGAGGTCGTCCATGGCGTCAGGGTATCCGGGCCCCCTCGGGGTAGGGCCAGGGGGAATCCCGATGTGCGCCCACCCCCCGGAGAGGCACTGTGGAGGTATGAACGAGATGAACACCAACGGTTCGGTCAAGCAGCTCCGCCGCACTCGGAACGGCAGGATCGTCGCCGGGGTGTGCTCGGGTGTCGCCGAGTACACCGGCATCGACGCCAACATCCTGCGCCTCGGGCTCGCCGTCGCGAGCTTCTTCGGCGGCCTCGGCGTCGGCATCTACGCCGTCGCCTGGCTCCTCCTCCCCGAGGAGGACAAGAACACCTCCATCGTCCAGGACCTCATCGACAAGAACAAGGACGGCCGGGTCTGGCAGGACGCCAAGGCCAAGTGGGACAACGTCCAGCAGGGCTGGAACCAGGGCCGCTCCACCGGCACCTCCTACCCCCCGCAGGCCCCGAGCTACGAGCAGCACCCGTACGGCCGGCCCTCCGCCGGCGACTCCCAGAACCAGGGTCCGCAGGCCTGACTCAGGTAGCGGCGGCCCGGACCTTGGCGATGATCTCCCTGCGCGACTCGGTCCAGAGCATGGCGAGCACGGCGGCGGCGCACAGCCCGGCCACGCCCGCCAGCGTCACAACCGGCTCTGGGCCGAGCCGCTGGGCGGCTGCGCCTCCCACGAGGATGCCGACGCCCTGGGCGGCCAGCAGGCCCGACTGCACCAGCCCGAACGCCGCGGCTCGTCCCGACGCCGGGACGCACTGGACGAAGGCCGCGTTGGCCGCGAGCTGGTAGGCCCCGCCGATGCCGGACAACACCCACAGGACGAGCACGCCCTCCAGCGGCGGCCGGATCACGCACAGCACGAGCGGAGCGCAGGTCAGCATGGCCAGCCAGCCCATGCCCCGCAGCCGCCCGGACGGCGTGACGAACCGCCCGAAGAAGAACGCACCGGCGACCGTGCCCGTCGGCATGGCCGCCATCAGCAGACCCGTGATGACCGGAACGGGTAGCCTCCCGTCGGCGAGCGCCGCGGCGTACGGCACCGCGATGCCCTCGGGGATCACGTAGAACCCGCACAGCCAGGCGAACAGCACGAGCGTGCGTAGCCGCCGTTCGCCGAACACCAGGCGCGCGCCGGACAGCGTCATCCGCCACATGGACGGCCGCTCGCCGTCCTCCCGCGCCGGCGCCGGGCGGTGCCGCACTCCCGCGACGATCACCAGGGCCGATCCCAGGAACGTCGCGCAGTCAAGCGCCAGCGCCCGATAGGGCCCGAGCACCGCGATCGCCGCGCCGCCGGCGGCGAACCCCAGCATCTGCACGGCCTGGTTGGTCACGTTCTGCAGGGCCGACCCCACGACGTACCGGTCGCCCTCCAGGACCTCGGGCAGCAGCGCCGCGCGGGCCGCGGAGAACGGCGCGCCGAGCAGCACCACGCAGAAGACCAGCGCGCACAGCACGGGAAACGGCGTGGCGGGCAGGGCCATCGCGGCGAGCATCAGGGCGCGCAGCGCGTCGCACCAGAGCATGACCCGCCTGCGCGGGTATCGGTCGGCGAGCCCCGCCAGCAGGGGTCCGCCGAGGATGGGCGGCAGGTAGGTCAGCGCGTAGACGGCGGCCGTGGCCAACGGCGACGCGGTCCGGCTGTACACCAGCACCGCGAGCGCCACCTGGGCGAGCTGGTCGCCCAGCAGCGACATGCCCTGTCCGAGCCACAGGGCCCGGAACTCGGGGATCGCGGCCACCTCCCGGTAGGTGGTGCGCACCTCCGGGGGACGGCGGTGCCGGCCGGACAGCCTGCCGGGCTTGGTGGCCGCCATCTCACTCCGCAGAGGTCGCTCCGCCGGGCGTGGCCGCCGGTATCCGCTGCGGCGACTTGATCTGACAGACCGTGGTCAACATGTCACTTACAGTGCCCGTCGGATGCGACTTTTGCAACCCGCTGACGTTCCCATTTCGCGCGGCGCGAACGCCGACCGCCGCCCTGACGAGCGGAAACGCCCGGATGTCACCAGCCGAGCTCGTGCAGCCGTTCGTCGTCGATGCCGAAGTGATGGGCGATCTCGTGGACGACGGTGACGCGGACCTCCTCGACCACGTCGTCCTCGGTCTCGCAGATCTCCAGCGTCGGGTTCCGGTAGATCTCGATGCGGTCCGGGAGAACCCCCGAGTACCAGTCGCCCCGCTCGGTCAGCGGAATGCCCGTGTAGAGCCCCAGCAGGCCGGGCTCGGGCGGGTCGTCCACCACCACGACCACGACGTTGTCCATGACCTTGGCCAGATCCGGGGGGATCGTGTCGAGCGCCTCGGCCACGAGCTCCTCGAACCTCTTCAGCGGGACGTCGATCACGTGCTCATCGTGTCACCGCGAGGCGGCCGTGCGGTAGCGCCGTACGGCGAGCGGTGCGAACACCGCGATGATCAGCAGCGACCAGCACAGCGACGCGGTCACCGGGTGCTGGAGCGGCCAGGAGGCGGCGGCCGAGCGGGGGTTGCCGAACAGCTCCCGGGCGGCCGAGACGACGGCGCTCATCGGGTTCCAGTCCGCGATCGCCCGCAGCCACCCGGGCAGCCCCTCCAGCGGCACGAACGCGTTGGCCAGGAACGTCATCGGGAACAGCCAGCCGAACGTCGCGGCGTCCGCCTGCGCGCCGTTCTTCACGAACAGCCCGATGTACGTGCCCAGCCAGATCATCGCGTACCCGAACAGGGCGAGCAGCGCGAAGCCGGCGAGCGTCTCCAGAGGGGTGCCGTGAGGACGCCATCCCGCGATCAGCAGGCCGCAGACGGCCATCATCGCGAGCGACAGCCAGTCCTTGGACAGGTCCGCGAGGCTACGTCCGGCCAGCAGGGCCCCGCGCGCGATGGGCTGGGCGCGGAAGCGGTCGATGATGCCGCGCGCCATGTCCTCGGCGACCGACGTGGCGGCGGCGACCGCGGACAGCGCCATGACCTGCATGAAGATTCCGGGCATCAGGTAGTTCCGGTAGTCGCCCCCGCCGGGCAGGCTGATCGCGCTGCCGAAGACGTACCCGAACAGGACGGTCATGATGACCGGGGCGACCAGCTCGGCGGCGATCTGGCCGGGCTGGGCGCGCAGTTGCGAGTAGCTGCGCCCCGCGATGACGAACGTGTCACTCAGAGCCCAGCGCAGCCGTTCCGCCCTCGTGGCGGGGGGTTCCACGGTGATCACGCCGCCTCCTTCTCCCTGGCGGGCGCGTCCGTGAGCGCCAGGAACACCTCGTCCAGCGTCGGCCTGCGCAGCCCCAGGTCCTCCACGCCGACCCCGGCGGCGTCGAGGGCCGCGGCGACCCTGACCAGGGAGGCGGCGCCGTCCGATACGGGCACGACGAGCCGCCGTTCGGCGGCGTCGATCTCGGGCTCGCCGGCAAGCACGCCGCGCACCGCCTCGACGCCGGGAGCCAGGTCCGCGGCGTCGCGGAAGGCGATGCTCACCCGGTCGCCGCCCACCTTCGCCTTGAGCGCGGACGGCGACCGGCCGCGACCACCCGCCCGGCGTCCATGACGGCGATCCGGTCGGCCAGGTGGTCGGCCTCGTCGAGGTACTGCGTGGTGAGCAGCAGGGTCGTCCCCTCGGCGACGAGCGCGCGCAGCTCGTCCCACAGCGCGAGACGGCTGCGGGGGTCGAGGCCGGTGGTCGGCTCGTCCATGAACAGCACCGGCGGGGAGACGATCAAGCTGGCGGCCAGGTCGAGCCTGCGCCGCATGCCGCCCGAGTACGTCCGCACCGGACGGTTCGCCGCCTCGGTCAGGCCGAATCGCTCCAGCAGCTCCTCGGCCCTGCGGCGGGCCGTACGGCGGGGCAGGTGGTAGAGCCGGCCGAACAGCTCCAGGTTGCGGCGTCCGGTCAGCAGCTCGTCCACGGCCGCGTGCTGGCCGGCGAGGCCGATGCGGTAGCGGAGCCGTTCGGCGTCCCCGACCACGTCGCAGCCGGCCACCCGGGCCGAGCCGCCGTCGGGGCGCAGCAGCGTCGTGAGGACGCGCACCATCGTCGTCTTGCCGGCGCCGTTGGGCCCGAGCAGGCCGCACACCGAGCCGCGCGGCACGTCGAGGTCGACGCCCCGCAGCGCCTCGGTCGTGCCGAACCGCTTGCGTACTCCTTCCGCATGGATCACGGGCGCTCCTTAACAGAGTTAAATTTAACAATGTTAAGGATGCATTGAACGCCGTTAAGCTGTCAACCGTGGCACTCGAACGCGACACGATCGTCAGGACCGCCATCCGGCTTCTCGACGAGGTGGGGCTGGAGAAGCTGACCCTGCGCAGGCTCGCGGCCGAGCTGGGCGTGCAGGCTCCCGCCCTCTACTGGCACTTCAGGAACAAGCAGGAACTCCTGGACGAGATGACCGAGGCGATCTCCGCGCAGGAGCCGCTGCGGCCGCTCGCCGAGGAGAGTCGTGGGAGGAGTGGCTGGCGGAGTGGTGCAGGGGTCAGCGCCGCGCGTTCAAGTCGCACCGCGACACCGCGCGCCTCACCGCCGGCACCCACCCTGGCACGGCCACGTTGCAGACGGTCGAGACCATCCTGGAGTCCCTGCAGCGGGCCGGATTCACCCGTACGGACGCAATGTGGGGTCTCGGCACGCTCGCGAGCTTCCTCGGCGGATTCGTGCTCGAGGAGCAGGCCGACCAGGAGCGGGGAACGAAAGACCCGGCCCTGTTCGAGGAGGCGCTGGAGAGCCTCGCGCCGTACCCGAACGTGCGCGCGGTCATGGCAGAGACCGGCGGCCCGCAGACGGACGCCTCCTTCGAGTACGGCATAGCGCTGATTTTGTCCGGTATGCGGGCACGTCTTGAGGCCAAGCCGGACGTTCGGTAACCGGAACACCGTGTTCTGGTAACCAAAAAGGCCGCGTCTTCGGGTAGTCAGGAAGGGATGGAGAACTCGCGGTTGAGGGCGTTCGCCCGGAAGACGGTCGGCAGTCGGCTCGCCCATGCGTCGGCCCGTGTGCTGGTGGTCGTGCTGGCAGCGGTGATCGGTGGATGGCTCGGGATGGCGTTCGGCGCCAAGGTGGACACAGCGGTCGGGCCCGCCGACATCGGGATGTCCCTGACCCCGTCCTGGAGCGGGGAGACCGTCATCGACGTACGGCCCCTCGGGACACTCAGCTTCGACAGCCACAACGGCCCGCTGCGGCTCGACCTGACGATCGAGGCGGTCCACCCGGACGTGGCGGAGGAGATCCTCAAGAACCCCCGGTGGGCCGACCGGCTGCCGACGACCATCGAGGCCGACGTCATCTCCGGGCTGCGGAGCCTCGCCGTGCGCGCGGCGCTGTTCGCCGTCGCCGCCGGGTTCCTCACCGGCCTGGTCGCCTTCCGGCGGCTGTCACGGGCGGCCTGGACCGCGGCGGGCTCGCTGGCGATGGTCGTCGTCCTCGGCGGCGTCTCGGCGCTGACGTTCAACCCCCGCTCGATCTCCGAGCCCCGGTACACCGGCCTGCTCACGGGCGTGCCGTCCCTGGTGGGCAGCGCCCAGTCGATCGTGACCAAGTTCTCCGAATACCGCGGCCAGCTCGCCAAGCTGGTGACCAACGTGTCCCAGCTGTACGAGGCGGGGTCGAACCTGCCGATCTTCGACCCCGATCCGGGCACCATTCGCGTGCTGCACGTCTCCGACCTGCACATCAACCCGCTGGGCTGGAATGTGATCAAGTCGCTGAAGGACCAGTTCAAGGTCGACCTGATCATCGACACCGGCGACATCAGCGACCACGGGACCAAGGCCGAGAACGAGTTCGTCAAGGAGATCGGCTCGCTCGGCGTCCCGTACGTCTACGTGCGCGGCAACCACGACTCGATGACGACCCAGCGGGCGGTCGAGAAGCAGAAGAACGCGATCGTGCTGGACGGCACCGCCGCCACGGTCAAGGGGCTGAGCATCTACGGCATCGGCGACCCGAGGTTCACCCCGGACAAGTCCGTACAGGCGGCGGGGGACGAGAGCAAGAGCCTCCTCGACCTCGGGCGGGCCAACGCGGCC
Organism: Microbispora sp. GKU 823; assembly: GCF_002027145.1. Lineage (NCBI taxonomy): Bacteria > Bacillati > Actinomycetota > Actinomycetes > Streptosporangiales > Streptosporangiaceae > Microbispora > Microbispora sp. GKU 823. The sequence continues at coordinate 50,484 of NZ_MWJN01000023.1, forward strand.
AAGCTGGCGCCGCGCGAGTGGCCCAGGTCCGCCTCCACCTCCGCCCCGGACAAGATCGCCGCCGACATTGTGGCCGTCCACGACCCGACCGTGGGCCGGGGCCTGTCCGGGTATGTGCCGCTCGTGCTGGCCGGGCACGTCCACGCGCGGTCCACCGAACTGCTGCCCTCGGGCACCCGTCTGATGATCCAGGGGTCCACCGGAGGCGCCGGCCTGCGCGGCCTGGAACACGACGAGCCGACCCCGCTGACCGCCTCGGTGCTCTACTTCGGCAAGAAGAGCCACCGCCTGGAGGCCTGGGACGACATCACCGTCGGCGGCCTGGGCGAGCAGTGGATCCAGTGTGAGCGTCATATCGAGCCGGACCCTGGCCGTACAATTTCTCCCGAGTCGCCGCAGGCACCGTCGCCGACGGCAACCCGCAGCGGCTCGACGTCGCCGACCGCTTTGGCATCAGGGGCAAACGTCCCCTATGCTTCAGAGGTCTCCGACGGAAGGCGTCACGGAACAGGGCGAAAGCCTTGAGCCCCCATCGTCTAGCGGCCTAGGACACCGCCCTTTCAAGGCGGCGGCACGGGTTCGAATCCCGTTGGGGGCACGTGGAGCGCGTCGAGCGCACCGGATGACGGAAGGTCGAAGACCTCCCGGAAGCTGGTAAGCTAGGCGAGCCGAACAACACGGGGAAGCGAAAGCCCCCCGGACATAAAGGTCCTGTAGAGCAGTTTGGAGTGCTCGCCACCCTGTCAAGGTGGAGGTCGCGGGTTCAAGTCCCGTCAGGACCGCGTACGGCGGCAGCCGCCGAGGTCAGGTAGCTCAGTTGGTACGAGCGTCCGCCTGAAAAGCGGAAGGTCGGCAGTTCGACCCTGCCCCTGACCACCACCCTTGAACAGCCCAAACGCCCCGAGCAAATCGTGCTCGGGGCTTTTTTGATCTCCAGTGACAGCAACGTCGCTTTGCGCTCGGTGCTGAGTTGACCAGGCTGGCGCATGGTGCGGCCAGCGGGCCACTCTGCAGCAACTCTTCGAACGTGACGCTGATCATGGTGGCCGGTGACCAGGACGGGTGCGCCGACTTCATCTGCGCCATGACGCCGGCGACGTGGGGGCTCGCCATCGACGTACCGCTCTTGGTGCCGTAGCCGTCGGCCCCCGTCCGGTTGTTCCACGGCGGACGCTCACGAAAGCCCAGCTCATTCGATGAACTGGGCTTTCACTGGTCACTTCTAAACGGTCGCTGCCGCGCTCGCCACCCGCCGCGGACGGATGCCAAGCGCCAAGCCGATCAGGCCGGCGGTCATCAACGCACTCACCACGAGCTTGGGCGCCACATCGCTGGAGACGAAGTCGAGCACCTGACCGCCGGTGAGAACGAGTGGCACCCACAAGGACACGAGGCCGGCTCGCCACGCAGCGAAGGCCAGTACGAGGAGCCCGACCATCCAACCCAGGATCCAGACCGCAAACGACGCCACCACCAGCGCGTCCTTCTCGAGAGCATCGACGACCGGCCGGACCGCCTCCGTCTTCACGCCCCCTCCGGCGAGGGCCCCAAAAAAGGCGTTGTAGTGCCACAGGTGGATCGTCGAAAAGTAGAGGGCGGGAACGGCAAAAGCTCCGCCGATGGTGGCGACAAGGCGCTTGCGGCGCCCGACCGCCACGATCAGACCTGCCATCGCCGGCAGGAGCAGCAGATGCGTCAGCGCGAAGAGGATCGTCTCGATCCGCCAGGCACCGAGGCCGGAGGCGGCCACGTCGACGTTCGCCGCGGTCTCGGACACTTGATCAGGAAACATCAACCAGTAGAAGGCGTTCGCGACGCCGTAAAGAACGCCGCCACCGGCCATCGCGGCCGCCGCGAAACGCCGGCCGTACGGCCGGGTGGTCTGGTCACTCATCGAGATCTCCCGTCGTGATCTGTTGACAACGCAAGACGCTAGGAGCCTCGTACCGCTCCGGTCGTCGGCCGGGATGTGGACCGGCGGGTGGATGTCATCCGCCGCCCACTCCACCCATGGGTGGACGCCGTGTCGCGGGCGGCTCGAATACGCTCCCGGCCATGGCATGGGTTCGGGACATTGGACGGCGCAGGGGGGACCTCGCCACCGTCGCAGCCGGCCTCGCGCTGTTCGGGTTCGGCTTGGCCGAGCTCTACGTGCCGCTGCCCCCGTACGTCGATGGTGAGGGTCCCGATATCACCGCGCTGTCCGGCGCCTGGACGGCTGTGCTGACCGTGCTGCTCGCGGGTTACGGCCTCGCGGTCGCGGCCTGCAGGTCGTATCCACGGGTTGCGGTGGTCCTGGCCGGCGTCTGCTTCACCGCGCAGAGTTTCACGCCGCTCCTCCCGGAATGGCCGGTCGTGCCGCTCCTGGCATTGGTCGTAGCCTGCTTCGGCTGCGTCGCCGTCGGCGGCCGCCACGGACCGGTCATCGGGGGCGTCTCCTACTTCGTTTCGCTCGGCATCGAGACCACGGTTGCGGACGACCCTGACTGGGCCTTCATCGTCTTCGTCGCGCTCGCGGTCATGGGGCCGGCTTACGCTGTTCGCATGCGGCGAGCGCAGGCGGAACGTCTGGTCGCGTTGGCCATCGAACGGGAGGCCGCCGCGCGCCTCGACGAGCGGCTACGGGTGGCCCGCGAACTACACGACATCGTCTCGCACGGCGTGACCGTGATGGTGCTGCAGGCCGGAGCCGCCCAGGCCGTGCTTGACTCAGACGCGCGGCAGGCCCGCGAGTCGCTGGACGCGGTGCAGGATGTCGGCCGCGACGTCGTCATCGAGCTGCGCCGGTTGCTCGTCGTCCTCCGTGGCGCTGAGGGCGGTACGGAGCGGCTTCCTTCGCTACGGCACCTCGACCCGCTACTGGCCGGAGTGCGGGCCGCCGGTGGACAGGTCGACGTCACGGTTAACGGCGACCTCGGCAGGGTGCCCGCAGCCGTCGACGTCAGCGGCTACCGGGTGCTGCAAGAGGCCCTGACCAATGCGGCCAAACACGCGCCGGGTGCCACGGTCTCGGTCTCGATCGATGTCGGACGCACAGATCTGCGGGTGCGCGTCGTCGACAATGGTCCGCGGGCCGGCCGCCGAAGCGACGGCAGCGGCTACGGGTTGACCGGGATCAGCGAGCGTGTGGAACTCTTCGGGGGAACGGCCAGCAGCGGTCCTCGGGAAGGCGATGGGTTCGAGGTGCGCGTCGAGTTGCCCCTGAGCGCGAAATCCATGGCACCCGCGCTGACGGAAACGGGGGCACCGGGGTGACGCGCGTTCTCATCGCTGACGACGAGGCGCTCATACGCGGCGGTCTGCGGATGATCCTCGGCACTCAGCCCGACATCGATGTGGTCGCAGAGGCTGCGGACGGCGAGCAGGCGGTGTTGCTCACCGCCCGACACCAACCGGACGTTGTGCTGATGGACATCCACATGCCCCGGCTCGACGGCATGGCCGCGACCGAGCAGATCTTGGCGGACCGCCCCGGCCGCCGAGTCGTCATGCTGACCACGTTCGACCTCGACGAGTACGTCTACCGGTCGTTACGCGCCGGCGCCTGCGGATTCCTGCTGAAGACCACTCCGCCGAAAGAACTGGCGAGCGCGCTGCGCGCTGCCGCACGTGGAGACGTGCTGCTCTCACCGGAGATCACCCGCCGCCTGATCGACCACTACACCGCGATGGCTCCGCCGGTCAGCGCCCCCGGACTGGCACACCTGACCGGCAGGGAGACCGAGGTGCTGCGGTTGATGGCTCGGGGGCTGTCCAACCGTGAGATCGCCGGGGAACTCTTTCTCGGCGAGGCGACCGTGAAGACGCACGTCAACCGCATCTTGGCCAAGCTCGGCGTGCGGGATCGCGTGCAGGCGGTCGTGCTCGCCTACGAAGCCGGTGTGGTGCGGCCTCGACGCGAGGCGCGCACATAACGGATCTTGCCAACGCTGTTGCTGACGACGGCCCGGGACTACCACGGACGGGTCTGGACTCGCCGAGGCCGGACATCCCTTCTGAGCAGGTGCTCGTGTCGACGGTGGACGCCTGTAGACATCTCCGACCGACCACGCCATGGCAAGACCAATTCCGATCTTCGGGAGTGGCCTTTGGGATGCCTGCTGTACAGCCGCAGTGTCGGGTCTGAGGGCGCCCGAGAGCAACTGACCAGGTTCCGCCGCGGATCCTTAGCCCGCCGAGAAGAGCGTGATGGGCTGCATCGACTCGTCGACGAGCCACGGGTGCCGCACAAGCCAACCGGGGCGCGGCCGGCACGTCCGCGGCGCCCTGCGCTCCGAGTAACGCGAGCACCCGCGCTCCCAAACCGGCCCATACATGGCCGAACTAGTTGCTCTCGGATGATATTCGACGCCTAAGGGTAACAACTGGTCGAGGAGGGAGCATGGACGCGGACGAAGGGCGTAAGCCTGGTGATCCGGGCCGCCTGCTTGTCATCGGGGGCGCCGAGTGCCGCGGTTCCGGCCTGCTCGAGCGGTTCGTGGAGCTGTCCGGCGGCGAGGCGGCCCGGATCGTGCTGGTCACTACGGCCACCGGGGCGCCCGAGGAGGTGCACGCCGACTACGAGCGGGTGTTCCGCAAGCTCGGCGTGGACCACACCAGGGAACTGCGGCTGCGCGGGCGCTCCGACGCCGACGGCGACAACGCGGCCAAGCTCCTCGACGACGCCACAGGCGTGTTCTTCTCCGGCGGCGACCAGTCGCGGCTGCGGGCCCTGGTCGGCTCGCGGGCCAACGAGATCCTGCGCGAGCGGCTGCGCGCAGGCGGCGCGGTCATCGCCGGGACCAGCGCCGGCGCCACCGCCATGGGCCGCACGATGATCCTCGGCGGCGAGGGCCCCGGCGTGTCCGCCGCCACGGTCCGCACCGGCCCGGGGCTCGGCCTGCTCCCGAGGGCGCTCATCATCGACATGCACTTCAGCGAGCGCGGCCGGCTCCCCCGGCTGCTCAGCGCCATGGCGCTCGACCTGGAGTACCTGGGCGTCGGCATCGGCGAGAACACCGGGATCCTGGTCGACGGCACCCGCTTCGAGGTGCTCGGCGCCGGCGTGGCCACGGTGGCCGACGGGCGGAACGCCACGGTCATCCACGCCGCCGGGGACGAAGACCCGATCACCCTGTTCGGCGTCCGGCTGCACCTGCTGCCCGCCGGGTGCGTCTTCGACATCGCGACCGGCGAGGCCACCATCGGGCCCGCGCACGACCGGTACTGATCACCGCCAGCCCGATCATCCGCCCAACCCTTGGGGAGTGTCACGTGCGTCTCGACGACCTGCGTCACCTGAGCGGACCCAACTCATTCAGCACCCGGCCGGTCACCGTCGCGCGGCTCGAGCTCGAGGAGCTGACCGGCCGGAACACCACCGAGTACCCGGGCTTCGCCGGGCGGCTGACCGCGGCCCTGCCCGGGTTGGCCGAACACCACTGCGCGGCCGGGCGTCCGGGCGGGTTCCTGGAGGCGATGGCCCGGGGCACCTACTTCGGCCACGTAACCGAGCACGTGACGCTGGAGCTGTCCAGCCTGGTGGGCCGCGACGTGTATCTGGGCCGGACCATGTGGGCCGGCGCCGACGGCCGCTACGACGTGATGACCGAGTGCCCGCAGGACGAGCCCGCGCAGTCCTCGGTGCCGGCCGAGCTGCTGGAACTGGCCATCACCACGGTCAAGCACATTCTCCTTGAGCGCATCCCCGACCTGCCGCTCGAACTGGCCAGGATCGCTCGGGTCGTGGAGCGGGAGCGCCTCGGCGTGAGCACGGCCGCGCTCGCGGGCGCGGCCCGCCGCCGGGGGATACCGGTCCGCCGGGTCGGCCAGCTGAGCATGCTGCGGCTCGGATACGGGCGCTATCGCCGGCTGGTGTGCGCCGCGCTGACCGAGCAGACGTCGGTGATCGGTGTGGACATCGCGGCCGACAAGATGCTGGCCAAGCAGCTGCTGACCGACGCGGGCATCCCGGTGCCCGATGGGGTGGTGGCCTGGAGCGCGGCCGACGCCGCCGGGGCGCTGGGCCGGCTCGGCGGGCCGGTCGTGATCAAACCGCTCCACGGCAACCACGGTGCCAACGTGACCGTCGGCGTGACCACCGCCGCGGCCGCGGCCGCCGCATACGCTCAGGCGGCGGCCGACGGCGAGGGCGCGATCGTGGAGAGGTTCGTGCCCGGCACCGACTACCGGGTGCTGGTGGTCGACGGCCAGGTGGTGGCCGCGGCCGAGCTGCGGCCGGCCTCGGTGACCGGCGATGGTGTCTCTGACATCACCCAACTCGTCGACATGGTGAATGCCGACCCGCGCCGGGGCGAGGGCCACTCCCGAGAGCTGACCAAGATCAAACTGGACGAGCACGCGCTCGCGCACCTGGAGGCCCAGGACCTGGGCCCGGCGTCGGTCCCGGCCCGCGGCCAGTTCGTGACCCTGCGCCGGAACGCGAACCTGTCCACCGGCGGAACCAGCCGCGACGTGACCGACCTGGTGCACGAGGACGTGGCCGACATGTGCCGCCGGGCCGCGGCCGTGGTCGGCCTGGACGTCTGCGGCATCGACGTGCGGCTGGCCGACATCGCGGCACCGATACGGTGCGGCGGGGCCGGTCACGGCGGGGCCGAGCCTGGCGCGGTGATCGAGGTCAACGCGTGCCCGGGGCTGCGGATGCACCTGTCCCCGGCCGAGGGGGCGCCGCGGGACGTGGCCGGCGCGGTGATCGACAGCCTGTACCCGCCCGGCGCCCCATCTCGGGTCCCGGTCGTCGCGGTCACCGGGACCAACGGGAAGACCACGACGGTCCGCATGATCGGCCACATCCTGAGCAAGGCCGGGATGCGGGTGGGGATGTCCACCACGGACGGGGTCTACTCCGGCGGCCGGCTGGTCTACGACACCGACGCCTCGGGCCCGCGGTCCGCGGACATGGTGCTCGACGACACCAGCATCGAGGCCGCGGTGCTGGAGACGGCGCGCGGCGGGATCATCCGCGGTGGGCTCGGCTACGACCAGGCCGACGTGGCCGTGGTCACCAACATCACCGCCGACCACCTGGGCGCGGACGGCGTGGAGGATCTCGACGAGCTGGTCGAGGTGAAGGCGCTGGTCGCCGAGGAGGTTCGCGAGGGCGGGACCGTGGTGCTGAACGCCGACGACCCATTGGTCGCCGCGCTCGCCGACCGGCCGCGGGTGCGCAGGAACGCGTCCGTGATCAGGTATTTCAGCCTGGTGAACGGCAACCCGCTCATCGAACGGCACCGGCAGGCGGGCGGCCTGGCGTACGAGCTTCGCAACGGCGAGCTGGTCGAGTTCGATGCGGACCGGGATCGGGCGCTGCTCAGCGTGGCCGAGCTGCCCGGCGCGTTCGGCGGGCTCGCCCCGCACGTGATCGCGAACGCGCTGGCCGCGGTGGCGGCCTGCCGCGGGCTCGGGGTCAGCGCCAAGGACATCCGGCGCGCGCTGGGCACGTTCACGCCGGGCGAGTCGAACCCGGGGCGCGGCAACGTCTACCTGGCCGGCGGCGGCCCGGTGATATTGGACTACGGCCACAACGCCGCCGCGCTCGACGCGACCGGCCGCATGATCAGCGACGTCTGGGGCGGCGAGCCCGTGGCCGCGATCACGCTGCCCGGCGACCGCCGCGACGATCTGGTGGCCCGCTCGGCCGAGGCCGTCGCCGCGTGGTTCGGCCGGGTCGTCGTCTACGAGGACGCCGACAAGCGCGGTCGCCGCCCCGGTGAGATGACCGGCCTGATCATGGCGACCATGCGCCGGGCCCGGCCCGGCATCGGCCTCGCCACCGCCGAAGGACCGCAGGCCGCCCTGCGTATCGCGGTCACGATGGCCGCCGGCCACCCGGTCCTGTTCGTCTACGAGAAGCTGGCCATGGCCCGCCAGGCCCTCGATGCCCTGAACGCCCGCCCCTGGCCCGCCGGCGCAGTCCCGCCCGCACCCGCCGACGCCGGTCCCGCCTGCTCCTTCCGTCGAGACGCCGCAATCACGGATGACTAAAAGCCCCCTCCGGGGGATGAAGGCGAAGGGGTGAGCTGCCGAGGATTCTCGGAACGCTTCGAGCCTGTGCCGCCGACTACAGGACGTGGGGCTGACGACAACGTTGGCCACCACGAGCACACCGCGGCAGCCGTCCACAGCCTTCTGGCCTCGTGTCGGTCGAGCGGAGCAGGGCGGCCGGTCTGCCTGAAAAGCGGAAGGTCGGCAGTTCGACCCTGCCCCTGACCACCATCATTGAACAGCCCAAACGCCCCGAGCCGATCACGGCCGGGGCGTTTTGGTGTTCTCTGACGGCAACGGCGGCGGACGCTCAGGTCCTGCCGTCAGGCTCAATGCATCAGCGCATGCTTGAGGCCGGGCTGGATTTCGCGGAACGATGCGAAGAGATCTTGCGCTTGGCGCCACGGCGTTATCAGCCACAGAAAATGCGGTCCAGGTGGCGGTCCACGGCGTCGAGGACTGTCTCTTCGGTGTAGTGGCCAATCAGGGTCGGGTTGACCAGCCCCTGAGTGATGGCGAACAGGATCACGGCTTCTCGCTCGGGAACCAAATCCGCCGGAGCCTCGCCGTTCTGCTGAGCGCGCCGGATCTGCTCCGCGAAGAAGACGGCATGGTAGGGGTAGCCCTCGCGCAGGGTCGCGGCGTACACCGGTTCGACCGCCGACCGGGCGAGGAACGCCAGAGCGATCCGGGCCTCAGTGCGCCGCTCGTCGTCCAGGGGCAGCATCTCGATGATCGCGCTACGGATGAGATCACGTGGTGAGCGGGGATCAAGGCACGCGTTGACCCGCTGGTAGATGCGCTCGTGCACGTGGATCAGTGCGAAGATCATCATCTGATCCTTGGTGGCGAAGTAGTGCTGGATCCTGCCCATGGACACCCCGGCCTCCGCCGCCACGTGTCGCAGGCTGACGCCTTCCAGTCCCTCGCGATCAACGATTCGTAGCAGCGCGTCGGCTATCTGCCTGCGCCGAGCCTGATGATCCACCTGTTTGGGCATGCCAGTCCAATTTTCCAATGCAGTCGCATTGAAAACTTCCCGTCCCGCTTTTACGATGCAACTGCATTGTATCCCCTTGAAGGAGGAGCATGCCTATCCAGACGACGCGCCATAACGCGGTGGAGATCGCCTACGAGACGTTCGGGTCGCCGGATGGCGAACCGCTACTACTGATCATGGGTACGGCCATGCAGATGGTGATGTGGCCCGACGACCTGTGCGCCATGCTGGCCGAACGCGGGTTCGCCGTGGCCAGGTTCGACAACCGCGACGCCGGCCTGTCGACTCACTTTTCTGAGGCTGGGCGGCCGGGCCTGGCCAAGGACTGGTTCAGGGGCGGCAGAGCGGCGGCGTACCGGCTGGAGGACATGTCCGACGACGCCCTCGCGGTGATGGACGCGCTCGGGTGGAGCAACGCGCATGTCTTCGGGGCGTCGCTGGGCGGCGTCATCGCCCAGCTCACCGTGATCCGGAGCCCTGAGAGGGTGCGCACCCTCACCGTCTCCTCCAGCTACGCCGGCTGGAAGCGCGGCAGGGTGAACATGTGGACCGTGCTCAGGCTGATGCTCAGCCAGAGCCTCAAGAGGTACCCTCCCGAGCGGGAGGGAGCGGTCCAGCGCGTCGTCGACGCGATGCGCATCCTCGGGTCCCCCGGCTACCCGCTCGACGAGGCATGGTGGCGTCACGCTGCACGGGTGTCCTACGAGCGCGACGCCAGCCCCTCGGGCGGAGAGATGCGCCAGTCTGCCGCGGCTGCGGCAACCGGTGACTTGCTGCCTCGGCTGGCCACGATAGACGTGCCCACCCTGGTCATCCACGGCGAGGACGATCCGATGATCCGGCCGCGCTCCGCGAAGGAGATCGCCGCCGCCATCCCCGGAGCCCGCCTCGTCCTCTATCCGGGCATGGGGCACAACCTCCCACGCGAACTCTGGCCCGCCATCATCGACGAGCTCTGCACTCTGACTGGCCGTACGCAGCCGGCCACCGACTGAAACGCGGGGTGCTCCCCTTGGGCTCGACCAGGTCGAGCACGCCACGTGCCCAGTCGACCCACAGCGCCCCCTGCATCACAACGACCGCTCCGCCCAGCGCCTCGTCGCAGAGCCGGCGGCACCTCTCCTCGTCGCCGGCGAGGGCCGCCGGATAGGCCAGGACGCCACCCGCGCGCCGCACGCCTCGGGCGGCTCCGTTCGGGCGCATCGCACGGGCTTCATGACCTCATGCGTAATCGCCGTGATGCCGTACCCGCCGCGAAGCTGAGCGTGGAACGGCGCGAGCAGGAGGAGAAATGACGACCATAACGTCACCGCGGTCGACACCGGTTGCGGCGAACGGCAGCAGCGCCGGCTGGGGAAGCCTGCTGGTGCTCCTCACCGGTGTCTTCATCACCACCCTCGACTTCTTCATCGTCAACGTCGCGATCCCCGCGACACAGCGCGAGCTGAACGCGAGCCCGTCGGCGATCCAGTTCATCGTCGCCGGATTCGGCATCGCCCTGGCCTCCGGGCTCGTCCTCGGCGGGCGGTTGGGTGACCTGTACGGGCGTCGGCGGCTCTTCTCGATCGGCCTGGCCGTCTTCACCCTGGCCTCGGCCGCCTGCGGCGAGGCCCCGAGCGCCGGGTTCCTCGTCGGCGCCCGGGTCGTCCAGGGCGCCGGGGCGGCTCTGCTGATGCCGCAGGTCCTCGCCATCATCAACACCCTCTACACCGGCGCGCACCGGACCAAAGCGTTCAACGCCTACGGCATGGCCCTCGGCTTCGGCGGCGTGTTCGGGCAGCTCATCGGCGGCGCGCTCATCAGGGCCGACATCGCCGGGCTCGGCTGGCGCAGCATCTTCCTGATCAATGTCCCGGTGGGCGCGGTCACTCTGCTGCTGACCCGGCGGCTGATCCCCGAATCACGGGCCACCGGGGCCCGTCTGGACCTGACCGGCGCCGCGCTGGTCTGCCTGGGCCTGGTGGCCATCGTGTACCCGCTCGTGCAGGGCCAGCAGCAGGGCTGGCCGGCATGGACGTGGCTCTGCCTGGCCGCCGCCGTCGCCCTTCTGGCCGCCTTCGCCCTGCACCAGCGCCGGACGGCGGCGCCCCTGATCGACCCGGCGCTGTTCCGGCACCGCTCGTTCTCCGCCGGTGTGGTCGTCAGCCTGATCTATTCGATGACGACGGGCTCGTTCTTCCTGGTCCTGGCGCTCTACCTACAGGAGGGCCGCGGCCTGGACGCTCTCGGTTCCGGCCTGATCTTCCTTCCCCTTGGCCTCGGCTACTTCGTCTCCTCGGCCCTGTCCGGACGGATCGCGGCCCGGCTCGGCCGCCAGGTCGTCACCTTGGGAGCCCTGGTCGTCGCACTCGGGTACGCGGCTCTGGCCGAGACGGCCTCGGCTCTGGACACCGGGCGTCCCGTCGCGTGGGTCATCCCGGGCCTGCTCGTCGCCGGCGCGGGAATGGGCTTGATCATGGCTCCGCTGCCCGCGATCGTCCTGGCGGGGACCGATCCCCGGCACGCCGCCGCGGCCTCGGGCGTCCTGAGCACGGCTCAGCAGGCGGGCGGCGCGATCGGTGTGGCCCTGGTCGGGATGGTCTTCTACGGCGCCCTTGGCGCTCCCACGCCGGCTCACTACCCGCACGCCTTCGCTCTCGGCCTGGCTCTCCTGGTCGGTCTGGCCGCCGCCGTCGTCGCGCTGGTCCAGGCGCTGCCCCGCACCGCCCGCTGACCCGGGGCCGAGCCCGCGAAGTCGAGAGAAGAGGGGCTGGGCCTGCACCGTCATGACGGTGCAGGCCCAGCAGGGTGGTGTCACTCAGGTGACGCCAGGGTCAGTTCACTTGACGACTGCGAGGGCGTCGACGACACCGGCGCCGAAGAAGCTGTTGTCGTCGACGGTGCCGGTGCAGGCCGCGGTGTTCTGCGGGCACGGCTTGGGTACGGCCCGCGCCTTGAGCTCGCTGATCATTGTGGCCGGCGACCAGGACGGGTGCGCCGACTTCATCTGCGCCATGACGCCGGCGACGTGCGGGCTCGCCATGGACGTGCCGCTCTTGGTGCCGTAGCCGTCGGCTCCCGTCCGGGTGTTCCAGGTCGTCGAGTAGATCGACGAGCCGGGAGCCGCGACGTCGATCTTGCCGAGGCCGTAGTTGGAGAAGGACGACCGGACGCTGTCCAGCGTGGTGCCCACGCGCTGCAGGGATGCGACCGTCACGACATCGTCGAGCTCGGCCGGGATGTCGTTGCAGTGGCTGTTGATCGTACGCACGGTCGGCGCCGGCGCGTCGTTGGGGCTGCCCTTGTCCACGGTCTTGTTGGCCATGTCGTAGTTGGAGTTGCCCGCCGCGGCGACGTTGACGACGCCCTGCGCGGTGGCCCACTCCACGGCGCGCCGGACGGCCTCCTTGCTGGCGGCCTGGTCGGGCTGGTCGTCACACCAGAACTCGAACGGGTCGACATAGTAGGAGTTGTTCGTGACGTCCATGTGCTTCAGGCCCGCCCACATGAAGCCGCAGACGGCGTACTCCGGGTAGATGAAGCCGTCGTCGTTGACGACCTTGACGGAGGCCATGCGCACGTTCGGCGCGACACCGACGACGCCGATGTTGTTGCGGGCGGCGGCGATGGTGCCGGCGACGTGCGTACCGTGGTCGCTCGTCGTCGGGCGCCAAGCCAACGGCGTCTGGTCCGGACGGCCGGCGTTGCTGCAGTTGACCGAGTTCGCGACGTCGATGTTGGCCTTGAGGTCCGGGTGCGTCGGCGAGATGCCGCTGTCGAGCACCCCGACGAGGACGTTGCGGTTGCCGTCGGAGATCGCCTGCGCCTGCGGGGCCTTGATCATTTGCATGTCCCACTGGACGCCCTCGTTGGGGTCGAGGCTCTCGCCCGGCTGCGGGTCGGACGGGATGTCGCCGTTGTCCGGCTTCTTGGCGCCCTTCTTGTACCCGTTGGCACCGGGACCCCACGGCGGGGCCAGGTCGGCCGGCGTCCCCTCGGAGACCCCGGCCGTACGGGTGGCGCCGACGGAGGTGACCGCGTTGCCACCCTTGGCGGTGACGTTCGCGCGGAAGGCCGCGCGGTCGGAGTGGGCGACGACCACGCCGATCTCGGGCCAGGACTGGACGACGACACCTCCGGCGGCCTCGACCGCGCGCTCGACGAGACGAGTCTGGCCGGGGTTGGCGATTCGGGCGTTGACGACGTAGCTCATGAGCATCCCGTCGGGGATGTCCACGTTGACCGGTGTCGACGTCGGCTCATCGGTGGTGGCCGCACTGGCCGAGTCGGTCGCGCCTCCAAGGAAGGCGGCACCCACCATGGCGAACGCCGCGGCGGTGGCCGCGAGGCGTCGCTTGGGCAGGGCGTGCTGCATGCGTTGCTCCTTGAACGGTGAGGCCGCGGCATCATTGCCGCGGTCTGGCTGGCTCCGATTCCGAGAGTCCGAAATCGCCCCGAATCCAGCCTTTAGAGTTGGTTGGTGACCGTAACAGCTTGATCGTGAATTGTTCAAGAGTTCACCGCAGTCGGTAAGGCCGGCCGAGTCGACCTGCCGACCGGCGATTCAGCGCACAAGATGGTCATCTTCCGAATGGCGCTTCCATCCGAACGGGGCGGCGCGAGCATGAACCAGGGCGAGGGTGCTTACGTGGTGGAGGCATGAGACTGCGAATGATCCTGCTCATGGCGGTGACGGCGCTGACCGCGGCCTGTGGAGGAGTGGAACCGGACACGTCGGCGGCCGCGGCCGACGACGGGCCGGCGAAGCCGGTCGCCTTGTGGGGCGCGGAAGGCGGGTACGTGACCGCGACCATGAACGTGCTGCGTCCGCCCAGGGTGGTGCTGTACGACGACGGTTTGGTGATCGTCGACGCGAGCACGCAGATGACGCTCACCGATGCCGAGGCGGGCGAGGTGGTCGCGCGGATGGAGAGGTACCTGGGTGGGCAACCGCCGACCGCGAAGCCGAAGCCAGGCGCACCGTCGGTGACGGACGTGCCGGACACCGTCCTCGGCGTACGGAGGAAGGACGGAAAGATGCTGGAGGTCCGGGTCCCGGCCCTGGAACAGCTCGCGGCCTTCTACCCGAAGCAGTTGGTGGACGCGAAGAAGCTGATGGAGGGCCTGGCGACCCGGGCCGCCGCGGAGGGCGCCGACTATGTCGCCACCCGCGTCCGGGTGGTCGCCGAAGGGGCCGAGTCGGCGGAGGGCAGGCCGTCGCCCTGGCCCAAGGGCGTTCCGGAGCCTTCGGGCGCGGTGGATCCGGTCTGGCAGAAGGACATCGAGGGAGCGGCGGTGAGCGCGATCACCAAGGCGGTTCCCGCCGGGCAGAATTACGACCGGTCGCTCTTCAGGACCGGCTCGGGGGCGGTCTTCACGCTCTCCTGGCGCTACCTGCTGCCCCACGAGCAGTCGCCGGCCTCCCCGGCGCCGGATCGCAAGGGCTAGACGGTCTCCTGCGCACGCCTGCCGTACGGGCAGGCGTGGGCCGGCGGGGGACGCACCCCCTAGCCTCGGGGGAATTCCGAGCAGTGGAACGATTCCGTCCGGCTGATCCCGGGCTTCCGGAAGACGACGGTGACCGCGTCGGGATCGATGTTCTCCCGGGCCGCGACGGCGCCGGCAGCGGTGCAGGTGAGCTGGCCCAGCGACAGCTCGGGGCGGGGGACGTCGGTCGGCGCTTCCGCCGGGGTCGGCTTGGGCGGGGGGAGCGTGATGAGGACCCTCGCCCGGCCCGCGCTGACCTTCAGCGGCCCGTGCACGTCGGGGAGCAGGTCGGTACGCAGCCCTCGTTTGCGCTCGTCGGCGCTCGGCCCATCCATCAACAGGTCGAGAGTCTCCTTCAGTGTGAGCGGCGGGATGGGACGGGTCACGGCCCGGAGCCGCGCGCCCGACACGAAGTAGAGCCGGGTGCTCGGGCGGAACCCCACCGCGGGCTCGCCTCCGTCCCTGACGCCGGTCGGGGCGATGCCGCAACCTGCCGCCGTCGTGGACGTGATGACCACCGCGAGGGCGGCGGCCGCACGGCGGGTACGGAAGCTCACGGCTCGCGCCTCCCGATCGGCGAGGCGTCGCCGGGGCCGGTCTGGGACGGCCGCGGGTGGCGGGGCAGCGTGAGGGTGAACACCGCCCCGCCTTCCGGCGGATTCGCCACCTCGATCGTGCCGCCGTGGAGCCGGGCGTTCTCTCGGGCGATGGCGAGCCCGAGGCCGCTTCCGTCCGACCTGGTCCGCGCCTCGTCGGCCTTCGAGAAACGATCGAAGACATGCGGAAGGATCCGTGGGTCCACCCCGGCGCCCGCGTCCCGCACCTCGATGACGACGGTCTCGGGCCCGGCGCGGAGCCGTACGGTGACCGGGGGCGGCACCATGGCGGAGGGCGTTCCCCACGAGGTTCGCCATGATCACGTCGAACCGGCGCGGATCCAGCCGGATCCGCATGTCCGCGGGCAGATCGAGGCCCACCCGCCCGGCCCAGCCGCGGGTCCGCAGACAGGCGCGGATCGCGTCCGCCGCGTCGACGTCGTCCAGGACCAGCCTCGCCGCACCGGCGTCGAAGCGGGAGATCTCCATGAGGTCCTCGACGAGCCGCACCAGCCTGCCGACTTCGAGGTTCATCAGGCGGGCCGCCTTCTCGAGGTCGCCTTCCAGGTGGCCGGCCTCCTCCTCGAACACGTCGGCCATCGCGAGGATGGACGCCAGCGGGGTGCGCAGCTCGTGCGACACGTCGGCGACGAATCGGCGGGCCTGGACCTCCATGCTCCGCAGTTCCGAGACGTTCGCCTCCAGCGCTGCGGCCGTGGCGTTGAAGGTCTCGACCAGCCGCGCCAGCTCGTCACCGCCGGTCACCTTCAGGCGCGTGTCCAGCTCGCCCGCGCCGAGCCTGCGCGCGGCGCGGTCGAGGTCCCGGACCGGGCGCAGGACGCCGCGCGCCGCCACGAGGGCGAGCGCCACGGCGAGCAGCACGACGGGGATCGCCCCGTTCCGTGCGGCCGTGACCAGGAGCTCCTCCTCTCGCTGTTCCTTGGCGAGGGAGGCCACGAGGTACACCTCGACGCCCGAGGATTTGGCCTGCTTGCCGAGCATCACCGGCGTGCCGACCACGAGGTACGGCGTGCCGGACCTGACGACGCGCTGGGAGAAGAGGCGGTTGCGGTCGAGGACGGTACGGCGCAGCTCGGAAGTGATCGCTCCTGTGTCGTCGCCGGAGGCGACCAGCCCCCCGCCCCGATAGGCGGCGGCTCCGGTCGCATCGAGGAACGAGGGCGCGACGCCGTTGGCGAGCCGTTGCAGCGCCGGCCGGTCCGGCGGGTGCTGCATGTTCTCGGTGAGCGTCGCGACGCGCAGCCGGAACTCGTTGACGAGCGACCACTCCGTACGGGCCAGCATGAGGTCGCGCGCCTGGCGGTACACCAGCCCGGCGGCCGTCACGGCGCTGAGCACCGCGAGCAGCACACAGACGATCATCAGCCGTGGTCGCAGCCCGCGAACCCAGCCGGAGAGCCGGCCGTCCCGGGGACCTCGCCTCATAGAGGGCCGAACCGGTAACCGAACCCGCGCACCGTCTGGATGTACCGGGGCCTGGCGGGGACGTCCTCGATCTTCGCGCGCAGCTGCTGCACGCACGCGTCCACCAGCCGGGAGTCACCCAGGAAGTCGAGCTCCCAGACCGACTCCAGGAGTTGCTGACGGCTGAACACCTGGTTGTACGCCGCCGACAGTTCCAGCAGCAGCCGCAGCTCCGTCGGCGGCAGGGTGATCGGGACCCCGGCCTTGACCACGGTGAGGGCGCCCGGTCGATGGTCAGGTCGCCGTGGGTCTCCGGCCCGGCCGACGCGGGGGCCGCCGCCGCGGCGGGTCCTCCGCGCCGCAGCACCGCGCGGATCCGCGCCTCCAGCACGCGCGGCCGGACCGGCTTGACCACGTAGTCGTCGGCACCCGCCTCCAGGCCGCTGACCACGTCGAGGTCGTCGCCGCGGGCGGTGAGCATGACGATCGGCGTGGGCCCTCCCGCGCGGATGCGGCGGCACACCTCGAATCCGTCGAGCCCGGGAAGCATCAGATCGAGCACGACGATGTCGGCGGGGGCGGCGGACATGCGTCGAAGGCCTTCCTCGCCGGTCCGCGCGACCTCGACGTCGTGCCCGCTCCGGCCCAATGACAGACGCAGGCTCTCCCGTACGGAGTGGTCGTCCTCGATCAGCATCACCCGGGCCACCGTTCAAGTATCCGGCATGTCCGTTTTCCTTCCTGCGAATGCCGACATCCATTACATGCTCATGACATTCCGATCATGGCTGGCGGACATTCCCCTGCCAGCATCGAGGCCATTCCCAGATCGGTGACCTGCGGCGCGCCTGGTGGGACACCCTCCCGCCATGCCGCCGCGCAAGGAGGAAGCATGCGATTGATCCGTACCGCGCTGGCCGCCTCGGCGCTCGGCATCGCCGTACTGACCGTGCCCGTGAGCCCCGCCATGGCCGACGCCCGGCCGGTGGCCGCCGCGCCCTCGCCTGTCGCGAAGTCCCCGTCGGAGGCGCCGAAGCCCGTGCCGTCGGCCGCGCCGGCGCCGCCGAGCGAGGAGGGTCAGGCCCCGGCCGAGCGCCCGCGGACCGTACCGCGAGGCGCCCCGGAGACCGGTGGCGGCCCCTCGGACACCGCGACCGTGCTGGTCCCGGCGGGTGCCGCCCTTCTCGCCGCGGGGGCCGGGATGGGTGTGCTGGCACTGCGCCGGAGGTCGCGCGCGGGTGCCTGACATACCGGCTGCGAGGACGGACCGCGGCCGTCGCGTCCTGGGCGTGGCGGCGGCCGCCGTCGCCCTGACCGGCGCCGTGTTCGTTGGCCGCGGAGTCCTGCCTGCGGACGGGCCTCCGGTCCCGCCACCCGCGGCGCCCGGGCAGCGGCGGCCGCCGTGGCGGAGCGGATCTCCTCTTCGGGCGGCCGTGTGCTCGGGCCGTCCGAGCCGCGCAGCCTGGACATCCCGAAGATCGGCGTACACGTGTCGCTGGGCCGGCTCGGGCTCAATCCTGACGGCACGGTGCAGGTCCCGCCGGTGGACCACCCCGAGGAGGCCGGCTGGTACGCGCACGGAGCGACCCCCGGCGAGCGCGGGGCGGCGGTCATCCTCGGCCACGTCGACGGCGCGGGCCGCAAGGGAGTCTTCTACGACCTCGGGCGCATGAGACCCGGAGACATCGTCAAGGTCGGCCGTGCGGACGGCTCGGTGGCCAGGTTCGTGGTCGAGTCGGTGGAGAGGGTGCCGAAGAAGCGGTTCCCCACCCGTCGCGTGTACGGCCCACTGGACCACGCGGGCCTTCGCCTGGTGACGTGCGGCGGTGTGTTCGACCGCCGGAGCGGCCACTACACCGACAACGTCATCCTCTACGCCCGTCTCACCTAGGCCGGGCCGGCAGGAACCGGGGCGATACGATCCCGATCGTGGCAGTCTGGGGGCTTCGGCCGGCTTCGGCGGCGGACGTCGAGGCGGTGGCCGAGTTGCGGGCCGTGGTGCTGAGGCCGGATCTGGAGCGGCTCGGGCGGTACGACGAGCAGCGCGTACGGCAGCGGCTGCGGGACGGGTTCACGCCGGCGCACACCTGGGTGATCGAGGTGGCGGGTGCCTTGGCCGGCTGCGTGGCGCTGCGGCCGGTGAAGGACGCCTACTGGCTGGAGCACTTCTACCTGGACCCGGGCCTGCAGGGCAGGGGCATCGGTTCAGGCGTGCTGAGCGGGCTGCTGGACCGGTGCGACCGCGAAGACGCCGTGGTCCGGCTGAACGTGCTGCAGGGCAGTTCGGCCCGGCGACTGTACGAGCGGCACGGGTTCACGGTCGAGAGCGAGGACGAGGTGGACGTGTTCATGGTGCGCGACCCGGTCTTCGCCGCGAGCTCCTCGCTCACCTCAGATCGGCGGCGGCCGCATGACGAGGCCCCGGACTCCGTGAGGAGCCCGGGGCCGGATGCCGTCGGATGACGGGCCACATCTCAGTGCCCCGTCATCGGCGGGGTGAAGCGTTGCTTAGAGCGGGCGGACCTGCTCGGCCTGCGGGCCCTTGGCGCCCCGGCCCGCGGTGTACTCGACCCGCTGGTTCTCCTCCAGCGAACGGTAGCCGCCGGCGTCGATGGCCGAGTAGTGGACGAAGACGTCCGGAGTGCCGTCGTCGGGGGCGATGAAGCCGAAGCCCTTCTCGGCGTTGAACCACTTGACGGTTCCCTGAGCCATGATGCTTTTCCTTCGATGAGACGATCTCGAGAGCCACGGATGTGATCCTCGGGCTGCTGCGACCGACCGCCTTGGGAAAGCCTCGGCTCCGTACGGTAACGCCCGCTGTCATAAACTCAGCAAGCGCTTCAACGCATACTGGGACTTCGACACAACCTGTCTTCGACACTACACGCCGCGACGCCGTTCCCGCGCCACTCTCTCGCGAAACCCCCGTGCACGTCCTCTCGGGCTTGACGCAAGACGATCCGCGTTTCTTGATCAAATGGTTTCTCGTACTGGTGAACGAGTTCGGGAGGAACCATGCTGTCGGCGCGACGCCCCGTTCACCAGCCTGCCGGGGCCGTTCACCGGCGAACTGGACGGCGCCGGCCACACCATCAAGGGCCTGACCTCCACCACCGGGGGTCTGTTCGCCCAGATCTCCGGGCACGTCCACGACCTCGCGGTCCTCGACGCCACGGTGAACACCACCACCGCTCGCGCTGGCATCCTGGCGGGCAGCAGCACCGGCACCATCGAGCGCGTGTGGGTCTCCGGGTCCGTGACGGCGGGCTCGCGCGCGGGCGGTCTCGTCGGCGACTCGCTAGGGCATCGTGCGCGACGCCTACTCCACGGCGAACGTGCACGTGCGCACCACCGAGGCGGGCGGGGTGATCGGCGTGGCCCTGGCCGGCTCCACCACGGAGCGGGTCTTCTCCACGGGCGCCGTCATCGCGGACACCCGCAACGACGGCGGTGTGGCCGGCTACGGCTACACCGGCACCACCATCCGCGACTCGATCGCGCTCAACCCGACGGTCACCGCACCGTCCTGGGCCCATCGATTCCTGGGCAGGGTGCTGGCGAACAACGTCCCCGGCGGTCGGGGTGACCGTCACCCCGTGACGCACCGGCCGCGGAGGCCCCGGCCTCCGCGGTGACCGCGAACCCCATGGCGCGCGGCCCCGGCCCGCGGGCGCCATGCTCATCGCCGGGTCATGGCCGGATCAGGGAGCGGGGGGTGAGGAAGATCCCCGTGGTCCTGGCCGCCCCGCCGGCTCCCATGTTGATGACCGCGCCGCCGCCCGTGCGGCGTGCCCGGATGTGGGAACCGGCGTAGCCGTCGGGAGTGATGAACGCGTCCCAGGCCGCCACCCAGTCCTCGACGGCGCGGGTCTCGGGGTCGACGACCGGTTCGTGGCGGGGGACCACCCTCCGCTGGACGGTGTAGTCGCGCCGGACGCCCTCGGCGAGCGCCTCCCGCCATTCACGGTCGGACACCTCCCATCCGGCGATGATGCCGTCTCCTCCGTAGCCGGTGTGCGGCTTGAGGATGAGCTCCTCGCGGTGGGCGCGGCAGTAGTCGAGCAGGTCGACCGTCTCGCCGCCGGCCTCGGTCCGCCCGGTGGAGACGATCCGCGTCCAGGGCAGGATGCGATCGAGCAGCGCCTTCTCCTCCGGCGACAGCGCCTCCCGCGTACGGGCATCGGAGAGCAGGGCGAGACAGCCCTTGTTGAAGACCTGGCCGCTGCGCATGTTCGTCCACAGGACGGCCGTGCCGTCCTCGTGCGCCCGGAAGATCGGCTCGACCCTCTTCTCCCCGTCGGGGACGGCCACGATGTCCTCGTCGGTGAAGTAGCGGAGGACGACGTCGATCTTCCTGCCGTCGACGAAGAGCCGCCCGCCGTCGCTGCGGACCTGGCTCACCTCCGTCAGCAGGACCTCCAGCCCGAGCCGTCCGAGCATCTCCTGGAAGGAGCGGGCCAGGTGCAGATACTTGGGCAGTCCACCGTCCTCCTCGACGAAGGCCACGACCGGGTCGGCGCCGCCGGTGACCGGCTCCGCGGCTCTGCGCAGCGCCTGCGCCACGCGCTCTCCGGTGTGGACGTAGCCGAGCCGGTGCTCCTCGGCGAACGCGCGGAACGCGTCGGTCTCGAGGAGGAGCCGGGAGATCTCGGCGCGGTCGGTGCCGCCGAGCGCGCTGTCGATGTTGAACTCGAGGAGCTTGAAGGAGTCGCCGTCGTGGTAGAGATCGGCGCGGCCGTACAGGTCGGGAGGGCCGGGGACGCGCTGGATCAGGGCGGCCCTGCGCCTGCTGATCCCCAGTGCCTCGCAGTAGCGGCCCAGGTCGCCGTCGAAGAGCCGGGCGGGAAGGCCGACCAGCAGGTCGAACAGGCCGATCAGGTCGGCGGCGCAGTCCCTCATGCGCGCCTCGTCGATGAAGAAGGGCCGCGGCAGGAGCCGGTCGCCGCACGACAGGTCGAACATCCGGGGGAAGCGGCGGCGTGCCTCGGCCATGACGTGCAGGAGCTTGTCGTCTCCCGACAGGCACCGGTCGTTGTAGTCGCGGGTCACCGGATCGGTCATGGGGCACCGTCCCGGCCGGCGGGTGCGGTGTCCAGCCGGACCGTCTTGGTGAGCTCGGCGAAGACGCCGTCGAGCTGGTCGACCTCGTCGACGGTGAAGATGAGGTGGCCGTGCCCCTGGAAGGTCTGGGGAGGGACCTTCAGATACTCGCCGATCTCCCGGTAGATCTCGAACTCGTCGATCCGGGGGTCGGCCGCCGCCTCCTCGACCCCGTGGACGGCGGTCAGCACGCCCGGCTGCTCGGGGAAGATGTTCCAGAAGCCGACCGGCCGCGGCGCCGTGGCGGGTTCGAGACGCGGCTCGCCTCCCAGGGCCTGCTCCAGCGCCGCTTCGACCAGGTCGATGCCGAGGCTGAGCTGCACCGAGCGGTAGATGGGGCCGCCGCCCATCCGGGCCGCCGCCTCGAGGAGCACCGGCTCCCTCTCGTCCCGCAACCGGAACTCGACGTGGGTGGGGCCGATCTCGATGCCCATCGCCCGGTGGACGGCGGCGGTGGCGTCGGTGATCGTACGGACGAGGTCCGCCGGCAGCCGCGTCGGCGTGCAGGCGTAGACCTCCTCGAACGTCGGCCCGGTCGGGAGCGGCTTGTCGTGGATCGCCACCACCCGCGTTTCCCCACGGTGGACGAGGGACTCGATGCAGATCTCCGTGCCCGGGACGAACTCCTCCACCAGCAGCGCGCCGCCGTACTCCTCGTGCGCGGCCCTGTAGAGGGGGTCCTGGTCGGAGGCGTCCCACGACTCGGCCCGCAGGAACTCGAAGTGCTCGGCGAGCTCCGCGTCGTCGGCGACGCACCTGACGTACATGCTGCCGGTGCCGATGACGGGTTTGAGGATGAGGGGATAGCCGAACCGCCCGGCCAGCTCCCGGGCCTCCGGCAGCGAGCGGGCCAGGCCGTAGCGGGGCTGGAGGACGCCGCCGGCCGCGGCCACGGCCTCCCGCATCGCGTACTTGTCACGCGCGATGTGCGCGGTGTGCTCGCTCACGTAGGGCAGGCCGAGCTCGGCGGCGATCCTCGCGGCGGCGGGCACCAGCCGCTCCGAGAACGTCACCACCGCACGGATCGGCTCGGACTCCTCGTCCCGAAGCCGCACCGCGGCGGCCAGCGTGTCCCCGAGGACCGAGGTGTCCACCGTGACGACCCGGTCGGCGTGCTCCGACTCCCACGACGGGTTCTTCATCAGCAGCAGCACACGCTGGCCGTGCTCGCGGCCGAAGGCGTGCACCCGCGCCAGATGCCGGCGCCGGCTCAGGTTCTTCCCGTGTACGACGAGGATGCTCATGCTCCCTGCCCTCCGGGGACGGGCCGGGCACGCACCCAGCTCCGGTCGGGATCGAGGAACCGGTCGATCCGGAAGCCGGCGGTCGCCAGCTCGGCGCTCAGCCGTTCGTCGCTCATGGGCCGGGTGAGGAACGAATGGGTCCAGGAGGCGTCCCCCCACAGGTAGTCCACGGTGAGGGCGACCGTTCCCGGCTCCGGCCGTTCCACCGTCCGGATGCGTGAGGTGAACCCGGCGGGGTCGGTCCGCTCGGTGGGCCGCACCGTCTCGTGCCATCCCGGCTTGTGGCGTTCCAGGATGAGGCAGCCGTCGTCGCGCACGTGGGACCGGCAGGTCCGCAGGAAGGCGCGCATCAGGTCGTCGTCGGGGATGTCGATGAGGAACGAGATCATCACCACGGCGTCGAACCGGCGGCCGAGGTTCAGGTCCTGGATCGGGGCGCAGACCGTCTCGGCTCCCCTGATGCGCGCGAGCATGTCGGGCGACTCGTCGACGGCCACGATCTCGTGCCCGAGGTCCCTCAGGGGATGGGTCACGCGGCCGGCCCCGGCGCCGAGTTCGAGCACGCTCGCCTTCTCGCCGATGGCCTCGTGGATCAGCTCGGGCTCACCGCGAGCCCGCAGCCGCGCGTAGAACTCCACGGCGCATCCGTCGGGCGTGATCGCGCCGGGACCCTCCCCTCGCATGAACGACAGTTTCGGCATGGCTCCCAGCGAAACCAGCACCGCGACCAGGGTCAAGGTCCATCCCGGGTGCCGCAACCGGTCATGCCGGTAGTGGACACCGCGCATCCCGTCACATCGCCCGGCTTCCGTGCGATGCTCGATCCCACCCACCGTTGAGGAGAGCGGACGTGTCGAGCGCATCTTCATCCTCCGGACAGGATGGCGTCGCCCCTCTCGCCGACGGCCCCGCGCCGCAGCCGCCGTCGAACCCCGCAGGAGGTTCCGGCCGCGCGGAGGGCTCCCGGCGAGGCGGGCAGGCGCCCGCGGCGCCGGATGTCACCGCGGGATCCGGCGCGGCCGGCGGGCTGTTCGGCCACCGCGACTTCCGGCTCGCCTTCGCCGCGGCGGCCGTGAGCAAGCTCGGCACCCAGATCAGCTACCTGGCCGTGCCGTTGCTCGCGGTGACGACGCTGCACGCCTCCCCGGGCGAACTGGGCGTGCTGAACGCGCTGAGCACGATCGCGTTCCTGCTGATCGGCCTGCCCGCCGGTGCATGGGTGGACCGCACCCGGCAGCGCCGGCTGCAGATAGTCACCGACCTCGTCCGCGCCGCGCTGTTGCTGTCGGTGCCGCTGGCCTGGTGGGCCGGCGCGCTGACCCTGTGGCAGTTGTACGTCGTCGTGCTGTTCACCGGCGTCGCGACCGTGTTCTTCGACGTCGCCAACCAGAGTTTCCTGCCGCACCTGGTGGGCCGCGACCGGCTGGCCGAGGCCAACGCGCGGCTGGTGAGCCTCGACGCGGCCAACCAGGTCGCCGGCCGTAGCCTGGGCGGCTATCTGGTGCAACTGCTCACCGCCCCGCTGGCCATCGCGCTGGACGCGATCACATACGTGTGGTCGGCGGTGTGCCTGATCCTCATCCGCACCAGCGATCCCGTCCCGGCGCGTCGTCCCGGCCGAAGGCTCTACCAGGAGATCGGCGAGGGGCTGCGCTTCGTGTTCGGCGACCGGCTGCTGAACCCCCTCGTGCTGGAGGCGGGGCTCACGAACTTCGCGATCCAGGTGTACGTGACCATGCTGCCGGTGCTGTTCGTCCGCGAGCTGGGGCTCTCCGAGGGCGCACTCGGGTTCTTCCTGGCCCTGGGCGGAGTCGGGGTCTTCCTCGGGTCGATGCTGGCCCGTCCGCTGAGCGCTCGCCTCGGCGACGCGCGGGTGATGTGGGTGATGGGCCCGCTGATCGCGCCGGCCGGGTTCCTGGTCCCCCTGGCCGACCACGGGCCCGGTGTGTGGCTCGCGGGCGCGGCCTGGCTGGTCATCACAGCCAAGGCGGGCGTCGACAACGTGCTGAAGGTCAGCTTCCGCCAGCGGATCACGCCGGACCACCTGCTGGGACGGATGAACGCGACATTCCGCTTCCTCATGTTCGGCGCCCTGGCCCTCGGCGCGCTGCTGGCCGGCGCCCTGGGCGAGCTGGCAGGCGTACGGGCGGCGATGTGGGCGGGGTCGGCCGTGCTCGCCGCGGGCTGGCTGCGCCTGTTCTTCTCACCGCTGCGTTCCATGCGCGAACTGCCGGCCTGACCGGGGCGCCGTCCGTCACCTCAGATGTCGCCGGTCTCCGAGGCGGGGACGGGACCTCCGTTCAGGCCCTGCTGCGCCACGAGATATCCGGCCTGGAAGCGGCTGGTGGCGCCGAGCTCGTCGGTGATCTCCTTGATGTAGCGGCGGCAGGTCCGGGTGGACATGCCCATCCGCTTGGCGATGGCCTCGTCCTTGAGCCCGTCGGCCATCAGCTGCAGGATCCGCCGGCGCAGCTCCTCGGTCGTCGTCTGCGTCTCCACCATGGAGGCCTCGAACGGCCGGGCCGACTGCCAGAGGTTCTCGAAGATCCGGTAGAGGAAGTCCACCATCACCGGATCCGTGATGAACGCGGCGCCGGGAACCTCGTCGGCCACCCGGCGTTTGGCCACCACGGCCGTCTCCCGGTCGAAGATCATCATCCGCTCGAACGTCTCGACCGTGGTGCGGATCTCGGCGCCCTTCTCCGTGACCTGGTGCACGTAGGAACGCGTGGCCAGGCTGCTGCGCGCGGTGTGCTGGTAGATGCCGCGCAGCCGTATCCCGCGGGAGAGCATCTCCAGGCTCTCCTCGGTCACCCCTCGCAGCGTCTGGGGATCCCGGCCGCCGCCCGGCTGCATGCTGACGAACTCCGTGGAGCACTCCCGCATCAGCAGGGCGAGCTCGTTCCGTACCTCGACGGGGTCGTCGAGGCAGGTCAACGGCGGGCTGCCGTGACTGCGTCTGCGGTGCTCCCGATACAGCGGCATCAGGCTGCGCAACTGGGTCTGCAGCTCGGACAGCTCCTGCTGCCGCCGTCGGATCTCGCGTTCCAGCGGGACCGAGGAGAGTGCCTCCGCCACCTCGGGATCCGTGGGGATCAGCGCGTCGCCCGCCCAGTTGAGGGTGAGCAGGCGGAGGGACAGGAGGCGGTCGAGCACCTGGTCGTGCTCGGTGCTCGCCAGGGCCCTGGCCTCCGCCAGAGGCAGCGCGCCACGATGCACCGCCGCCGTGTACACCTTTATGGCAATGTCCCCGAGGCCTGTTTCCTGCCGACCTGAATGGGGCTCCTCGATTAACTCGTGCGCGGCCGTCAACTCGCCGAACCTCCCCCGTGATGCGCAACCCCGATCGCGGGCCACTTCCGGTTAACTCGGACTGGTCAAGCTTGGGCAGACATCTTGTTGCCATACAAGTTTAGGACACAGGGGGCATCTCGCTCTCGGGCGATTCGAATGGCAGTCTGTTGTCGTCCGCAGAACGACGGTCCGCTGTTATCGAAGGCACCATCGCAATGTCCTCATCGCATGAGCTGCGAATAGTGCATCGTCTGCCGGAAACCGCCAGTCGTTGCGAAGGAGCTCCCCGCTCCGGGGACGCCGGTTGGGACTGAACGGAACCCGGAAGCCAACACCCATCGCAGCCTTCACCGTCCGCTCCCCATAAGGGACGACCCTGCCCAAAACCCGGTTGGAAGGTACACCCATGCGCGAACTGCACATCGCAGGCCGCCGGATCGCCGACGACACCGAGGCCTACGTGATCGCTGAGATCGGGCACAACCACGGCGGCAGTCTGGAACGCGCCCGAGATCTGTTTCGCCGCGCGGCGGAAAACGGAGCACACGCCGCCAAGCTGCAGAAACGAGAGAACAAGACGCTCTTTACGCGCGCCATGTATGACCAGCCCTACACCGGCCGCAACAGTTATGGGCCGACCTACGGCGCGCACCGGGAGGCGTTGGAGTTCGGCCGCGACGATTACGCGGCACTGACCGAACTCGCGGCGGAGGTCGGCATCGACTTCTTTTCCACCGCCTTCGACATGCCCAGTGTCGACTTCCTCATGGATTTCGACCCGCCGGCGATAAAGATCGCCTCCGCGGATCTGACCAACACCCCATTGCTCGCCTACGCCGCGAAGACCGGGAAGCCGCTGATCGTCAGCACCGGCGGGGGCACGATGGACGACGTCCGCCGGGCCTGCGACACGGTGCTGCCGCTCAACCCGAACCTGGCGTTGCTGCAGTGCACGGCCGTCTATCCGGCCGCTCCCGCCGACCTGAACCTCGCCGTCATCGGCACGTTCCGCGCCGAATACCCCGACGTGGTCGTGGGCTTCTCCGGCCACGACCTCGGCCCGGACGCCAGCTTCATCGCCTACGCGCTCGGGGCGCGGGTCATCGAGAAGCACTTCACGCTGGACCAGAGCCTGCCGGGCACCGACCACGCGTTCTCCCTCGACCCCGACCAGCTCGTTCAGCTGACCCGGGGCCTGAAGCGCACCGCCGAGTCGATCGGCTCGCCGATCAAGACCCGTAGCGACGCCGAGGCGTCGGCTGTGATCAAGATGGGCAAGAAGCTCGTGGCGAGGCACGACCTGCGCCCGGGGCACGTCCTCACGGAGAACGACATCGCCATCAAGTCTCCCGGCGACGGCCTCAAGCCGTACGAGCTGGAACGCGTGCTGGGGATGACCCTCACCGTCGCGCTGTCGGCCGACGACGCCATCCGCTGGGAGCACCTGGTGGGACCCGGGCTGCGCGTCGACGAGCGCCGACCCGTGACGACGGGAGCCGCGGCGGATGCCCGGCGCTGACCTGGCGGGCTCGGTCGCGGTCGTCACCGGCGCGAGCGGCCGTCTGGGCACGCTGTGGTGCGCCACGCTGCTGGACGCCGGAGCCGACGTGATGGCGCTGGACCTGGTCGAGCCGGGCGAGGACGGGCTCGGGCCGCGCACCGCCGGGGCCGCCCGCTACCTGCCCTTCACCGCCGACGTCACCGACCGCCGCTCGCTGGAGCACGCACTGGACGCGTGCCTGGACCGGCTCGGGCCGCCGACGATCCTGGTGAACAACGCCGGCATCGACAGCCCGCCGACGAGAGACCAGGGAAGCTGGCTGTTCGGCGACATCCCCGAGGAACTGTCGGCGATAGTCCTGGATGTCAACGCCCTCGGCGTGCTGCGGGTCTGCCAGGTCTTCGGCAGCCACATGGCGCAGCGCAGGACCGGGACGATCGTCAACATCGGCTCACTGTACGGCGGCCTCGCGCCCTATCCCCCGCTCTACGACCACCTGGACCTGGACCCGCCGTTCCTGAAGCCGCCGGCCTACGGCATGTCGAAGGCGGGCGTGGCCGCGCTGACCCGGTATCTCGCCGCGCTGTGGGGGCCCAAGGGCGTCCGGGTCAACACGCTTTCGCCGGGCGGCGTACTCGGCGACCAGGACCCGCAGTTCAAGAAGAAGTTCAGCGGCCGGGTGCCACTCGGGCGGATGGCCTACCCGGAGGACCTCACCGGCCCCCTGCTGTTCCTCGTCTCCGACATGAGCAGGTACGTGACCGGCCAGGAGATGCTGGTCGACGGCGGCTACAGCTGCTGGTGACCCCGTAACCCTCGCTTCCCGGTCTGCCGCGGCCGGATCAGGACGGCCGCCGGACCGCCGACTCCCGCACGACGCTTCCGCGGAGGGCGCATGTCCATGCAACTGTGCAGGGTCGATGTCGCGGATTTCGATCGCGTCCTCACCCAGATCAACGATCCGTACGAACGGTGCCGGGCCTTCTCGGCGCTCACCCGCGTCAACGTGCTCTACATGATCATGCGGGCCGGTTCCGGCCACCTCGGCTCCAGCTTCAGCGCCGCCGACATCGTCAGCCACCTGCTGCTGTCGGAGCTCGACGAGCCTTTCACCCCGGACGGGGACGTCTACTTCTCCTCGAAGGGACACGACGCACCCGGCCTGTACGCGGCCCTCATCGGCCTGCGATGCCTCCCCGAGGATCTGCTGCACCGGTTGCGCCGGCTCGGCGGGCTCCCCGGGCACCCCGACGTCCACACCCCCCACATGGCGTTCAACACCGGTTCCCTCGGCATGGGCATCTCCAAGGCCAAGGGGCTGATCCTGGCGGACCGGCTGCTCGGCCGCAGCCGGCGGGTCTTCGTCCTGACCGGGGACGGCGAACTGCAGGAAGGGCAGAACTGGGAGGCCCTCGCGAGCGCCGCACACCGGGGGATGGGCGAGCTCACCGTGATCGTCGATCACAACAAGCTGCAGTCCGACACCTGGGTCTCCGAGGTCAACGACCTCGGCGACCTGGAAGCGAAGTTCAGTGCGTTCGGCTGGGGCGCGCTGCGCTGCGACGGCCACGACTTCCGGGACCTGGAGGCGGCTCTGCGCAAACGCGCCGAGAGCTTCCCGGGGCAGCCGGCCGTCGTCATCGCGGACACGGTGAAGGGCGCCGGCTGCGCCACCTTCGCGGCCACGTCCATGCGGCCGGGCGAGTGGCGCTACCGCTTCCACAGCGGGGCGCCCTCCCCGGAGGACTACCGCACGGCCCACGAGGAACTGGTCGCGGAGGCCGACGCGGTGCTCCGCCGCAACGGCCTCGGCCCGCTGCGGGTCGTGGCGGAGGGCCCGCTGCCGGAGCGGCGGGCCGGCGACCGCCCGAGGCTGTTCCAGGTGTACGGCGAGGCCCTCGCCGGCCGGGCCCGCGCGGACCGGCGGATCGTCGCGCTCGACGCGGACCTCGTGCTCGACACCGGACTGATCCCCTTCTCCCGGGAGCACGCCGACCGGTTCTTCGAGTTCGGCATCGCCGAGCAGGACATGGTGTCGGCCGCGGGCGGGCTCGCGGCGGGCGGGCTGGTGCCGTTCGTCAACTCCTTCTCCTGCTTCCTGCACGCCCGGCCGAACGAGCAGATCTACAACAACGCCACCGAGGGCCGGAAGGTGATCTACGTGGGGGCGCTCGCCGGTCTGCTGCCGGCCGGGCCGGGCCACTCGCACCAGGCCGTGCGAGACGTGGCGGCGCTGTCCGCGGTGCCCGGGCTGCGCGTGCTGCAACCGGCCAACGCGGCGGAGGTGGAGGCCGCCCTCGACCACTGTCTCGCCACCGATCGGAGCGTCTACCTGCGCCTGGAGAGCGTCCCGGTGCCCGACGAGGTCGCCGCCCTGCCCGCCGGGCCTCTCGTGCCCGGCCGTGGACGGGTCGTCCGGCAGGGGGGACGGGTCGTCGTCATCGGCGCCGGGCCCACGGTGCTCGGCCAGGTGCTGGGCGCCTGCGAACTCCTGGCCCCCGAGGGGCTGGATCCGACCGTGGTGAACCTGCCGTGGCTCAACGAGGTGGACCCGGAGTGGCTGACCGGGCTGCTCCGCGAGGCCGATCACGTGATCGTGGTGGAGAACCACTACCGCCGGGGCGGTCAGGCCGACACCGTCGCCCGCGCGCTTCTCGCGGCGCCGCCGCCCCACCGGCCGTCGTTCCACGGCATCGGCCTGACGGAGATCCCCCGGTGCGGCGCCGACGACGAGGCGCTCGGCGCCCACGGCCTGGACGCGGCGTCTCTGGCCGCGGCCATCCGGGACGTGACCACCGGCGACCTGACCACCCGGGACGTGGCCACCCGGGACCTGACCATCCCCACCCGCGACTGATGGGAGACCGCGAATGAAGACCGTCTACAACGACGTCCGGCGTCCGCCCGCGGAACTCGTGCAGGGGTTCCGCCAGGTGCTCGCCGAATACAGCCCGAGTTGCCTGGTGACGGACGCCCGCAAGCGCATGGGGGCGATCGGCGGGCTGCTGCCGGTCAAGCCGCACCACAAGATCGCGGGACCGGCGCTGACCGTGAACCTGTCCATCGACGATCTCGTGGACTGCATGCCGCTACTGACCCGGGCGCAGCCCGGCGACGTCATCGTGGTCGCCTGTCACGAAACGAGGCGGACCGCCATGTGGGGCGGGCTGATGTCGACGTTGTCGCAGAAGGCGGGCATCGAGGCGGGCATCGTCGACGGCGCCATCCGCGACGTGGACGAGATCCGCGACCTGGACTTCCCCGTCTGGTACCGCAGCACCGTGCCCCGGCCCTCGCCGAGCGCGGCGCACGATCGGACCGAGCCGGTGCAGTTCAACGTGCCGGTCGTGATCGACGGGCAGATCATCCATCCGGGGGACATCGTCGTGGCCGACGAGAACGGGATCGCCGTGGTCCCGGCCGCCGAGGCCGCCGATGTCCTGGAAGGGACCCGGATGGCGATCGGCAAGGAGAAGCTGATCCGCGAGAAGATCAACTCCGGCGCCTCCCTGCAGGAACTCCTCGCCGAGTTCGGACACCTGTGATGCGCGTGGACGGAGAACGGCAGGCCCGGCGGGTGACGCCGGGCCGCGGGATGAGGATCTACCTGACCGGCGCCGACGGGATGCTCGGGCGGGCGCTCACCGCCGTGCTCCGCGACGACCCCCGCACCTCCGGCTGGACGGTGCGGGGAGTCTCGCTGCCCGACTTCGACATCGCCGACGCCGAGGCTCTGGACAAGTCGGTCGACGACTTCCGGCCGGACGTGGTCGTGCACACGGCGGCCAACGCCGTCGTCGACGACTGCGAGAGCGACCCCGCGGCCGCGCTCCGCGTGAACACGCGCGGGACGCGCAACGTCGCGGAGGCGTGCCGCCGGACCGGCAGCCGGCTCGTCTACATCTCCAGCGACTACGTCTTCGACGGCGAGGACCCGCCGCGCGGCGGGTACCGGGAGCCCGACCTGCCCAACCCGCTCAGCGTGTACGGCATCACCAAACTGGCGGGGGAGCGGATCAGCCTGCTCGTCCCCGGCTCGCTGAGCGTCCGCACCTCCTGGCTGTTCGGCGGGACGGACCCCCGCCTGGACAACGTGCTGGCGATGGGCCGCGCCGCCGCGCGAGGCGACCGGCCGCGGCTCATCGACGACCAGTTCAGCGCCCCCACCTACACGGCCGACCTGGCCGAGGCGCTGGTGTTCCTGCTCACCCGTGAGCGGCCCGTCGAGGGCGTCGTCCACGTCGCCAACCGGGGATCGGCCAGCTGGTACGAGGTCGGCAGGGAGCTTGCGGCCATCGCGCGGGACAGCGGCAGGACCTGGCCGGAGCCCGAACGGGTCTCCATGGACGCGTGCGGTTTCCGGGGCGGCCGTCCCCGTGATTCGACGTTGAACACCGACCTGCTGGCCGGCCTCGGTCACACGATGCCGACCTGGCAGGACGCGCTGCGGAGGTTCTTCGAGGAGGCGCTCACATGACACGCGGGCGACTGCGTCTGTCGTCGGGGGCCGGCTGGCGTTCGTGGTCGGGCACGGTCCGCTGCGCTCCCCGCCACCACACGGCGCCGACGAGCGAGGAACAGATCGCCGACCTGGTGCGGGCGGCGGTCGGACACGGACTGGGCATCCGGCCGGTCGGCACCGGGCACTCGTTCAACTCCCTGGCGACGACCGACGGGCTGCTGCTCGACCTGCGCCGGTATGCGGGCATCGTCGAGATCGACCCCGAGGCGATGTGCGTCACCGTGCGGGCGGGCACGCGAATCGGCGACCTGGCCGCGAGCCTGCATCGCGCCGGGCTGGCCCTGCCCAACATCGGCACGCTGGCCGACCAGACCGTGGCCGGGGCCATCTCCACCGGCAACCACGGCACCGGCCTGCTCCACCCACCGCTCTCGGGAGAGGTGCTGCGGCTGCGGTTGGTCACGGCGGACGGGCGCACGCTCGCTCTCGACCGCGACAGCGATCCTGAACTCTTCCGCTGCGCGCGCACCGGCCTCGGCGCCCTGGGCGTGGTGTCGACGGTGACCCTGCGCTGCGTGCCGGCCTTCAACCTGCGCGTGCGGGAGCGCGCCATGGCGTTCGAGGAACTGGTGGAGGACTTCGGGCGGCTCGTCGCCGACGCCGACCGTCCCTCGTTCACCTGGCGTCCCTGGCAGGACACCGTGACGGCGCGCGAACTCAGCGTCACCCACGAGCCGCCGACCCCGGGGGCGTACGGCAACCGGTACGCCGCCACCATGCAGGAGATCCGATGCGGCCTCGTCGGCCAGGCGGGCCGGGTCTTCCCCTCCGCCGTTCCCGGGCTGACCCGGTGGCTCGACGGCAGGCCGGGGGCGCCCAGGCCGTTCGTCGACGCCGCGCATCGGGTGCTCACCTTTCCCCAGCCGGTGCGGTTCATCGCCCTCGAACACGCCCTGCCGCTGGAGCACGTGCCGGCCGCGCTGCGGGAGCTGCGCGGGGTTCTGCGCCGGGGCGGGTTCTACTCGCCCTATTCGCTGCTGGTGCGGGTCGGCGCCGGCGACGACGCCCCGCTCAGCCCCGCGTACGGCCGCAGGACGGGGTACGTCAATCTCACCGTCCCCCGTACGGCCGGACAGCTGGAACTCCTGCGCACCACCGAGTATGTGCTGCGCGAGCTGGACGCCCGCCCGCACTGGGGCAAGGCCCACACCGCCACCGCCGAACTGCTCGCGCCCCGCTATCCGGAGTGGGACCTGTTCCAACGGATCCGGCAGCAGGTCGACCCGGCCGGGGTGTTCACCAACGACCACGTCGCCCGGGTGCTCGGCCCCGTCCGCGCCACGGCGGCCTCGTCCGCCCGGCTTCCCGGGGAGCAGGCGGGCTCGCGGACCAGGGGAGAGGCCTCGTGGTGACGGGACCGCGTGCCGTCCTGTTCGACTTCGACGGCCTCATCTGCGACACCGAGCACGCCGCGTTCACCTCCTGGCGGGATCTGTACGCCTCCTTCGGGCTGGAGTTCCCGCCGGAGGTGTGGAGCCGGTTGATGGGCAGGCCCGACGGCGAGAGGACCGGCCTGGCGGATCTGGCCCGCCGCCTGGGCCGTCCGGTGAGCCGCGCCGTCCGCGAGGACCGGCGCCGGCGCAAACGGGAACTGTGCGACCGGGAGCCGCTGCGGCCGGGGGTCGCGGCCGTGCTCGACGAGGCGGCCCGCCTGGGCCTGGCCACCGCCGTGGTGTCGAGTTCGGCGCGCGCCTGGGTCGAGCACCACCTCGGCCGGCTCGGGATCGAGACCCGGTTCACCGAACTGGTCACGGGGGAGCAGGTCGATCGGCACAAGCCGGCTCCTGACCTCTACGTGCTGGCCCTGCGGCGGCTCGGGCTGTCCGCGGCGGAGGCCCTCGCCTTCGAGGACTCCGCCACCGGGGTCCGGGCGGCCCGGGCCGCCGGCGTGCGCTGCGTCGGCGTGCCGAACGCGGTCGGCTGCGCCGGCGACCTGACCCTGGCCGGCGCGGACACGGTGGTCCCCGACCTCACCAAGCTCGACCTGGGCCTGCTCGGAACCGGAGCGGGCCTCGAGAGGAAGGCGGCGTCATGAGCGTCGAGGCGGCACGGCAGCATCGCGGTCCCCGCTCCTCCGCTCCCCTGGGCGATCCGGAGTTCGGCAATCCCGAGTGGATCTGGCGGAACGGCTCGCTGATCCCGTGGGCCGACGCCCGCGTACACGTGAACGCGGTCGGCCACGCCTCCGTCTCGGCCGTGTTCGAGGGCGTCAAGGCATACCTGTCGGCCGACGGCACCCGGCTCCTGGCCTTCCGGCTGGACGACCATCTCGACCGCCTCGCGCGGTCGGCGAGGATCTGCCGGCTCGACCTGCCGTACACGCGGGAGCGGCTCCGGGCGGCCGTGCTCGATCTGTTGCGCATCAACGGCTATGCGGAGGACGTCTACATCCGGCCGTGGGTCTTCCCGTCCGGGGTGATCCGCGAGCAGATGGTCCCGGCGGGCACCAGGTGCGACGTGGTGGTCGACACCTGGCCGTTCCGCAGCGGGCTGTCCGGCGGCGACTCCTGCCGGGCCACGGTGAGCTCGTGGATCCGGGTCGGGGACGCCTCCGCGCCGCCCAGGGCCAAGGCGTTCTCGAACTACCACAACGGCCGGCTGGCCCTCATCGAGGCGCGGGAGAACGGATACGACTGGCCGATCATGCTGAACGAGCGGTTCAAGGTGAGTGAGGGCCCGGCGGCCTGCGTCGCGATCGTCCGCGACGGCACGATCATCACCCCGTCGCTCACCAGCGGGCTGCTGGAGAGCATCACCAGGGACACCGTGCTGGCCCTCGCCGCGGGCATGGGCATCCCGGTGCAGGAGCGCGAGGTGGACCGGAGCGAGCTGTATCTCGCCGACGAGATCTTCTTCATGGGCACGGCCTGGGAGATCCTCCCGGTCACCAGCGTCGACCGCCTGAGCGTCGGCGCCGGCCGGGTCGGCCCGATCGCCTCCCTGCTGCGGACGGAGTACGACCGGCTGGTCAGAGGACGGGCGGATCATCACGGGGAATGGCTCACCGAACTGCCGCTGCCGGGTGGAGAGTGACGAGGAGACGGCACAGCGATGCGGGCGATCGTCATGCGGGCCGCCGGAGGCCCGGAGGTCCTGCGCCTGGAGACGGTACGCGATCCCGATCCCGGTCCCGGCGAGGCGCTCGTCGAGGTGACCGCGGCCGGCGTGAACTTCATCGACGTCTACCAGCGGTCGGGCCGGTATGCGACGCCGCTGCCGCACACGCCCGGCATGGAGGGCGCCGGCGTGGTGAGGCGGGTCGGCGCCGGGGTCACCGGGGTCCGCGCGGGCGACCGCGTCGCCTGGGTGAACGTCCCGGGCGCCTACGCCGAACTGGCCGTGATCCCGGCCGACCGGCTGGTCCCGGTCCCGCCCGGCGTCCCGGCGCGGACCGCGGCCGCCGTACTGCTCCAGGGCATGACCGCGCACTACCTCCTCCACGACACCTATCGGGTGCGGCCGGGCGACACGGTGCTGGTCCACGCGGCCGCGGGCGGCATGGGCCTGCTGCTCGTCCGGTGGGCCACGTTGCTCGGCGCCCGGGTGATCGGCACGGTCTCCACGCAGCGGAAGGAGGAGATCGCGCGTTCGGCCGGCGCGGCGGAGATCATTCGCTACGATCGCTGCGAGGTAGCCGCCCGTGTGCGCGACCTGACCCGCGGCCGGGGGGTCGCGGCCGTGTACGACGGGGTGGGCGCACCGACGTTCGAGGCGAGCCTTGCCGCGTTGCGTCCCCGGGGGGTGCTGGCCCTGTTCGGCCAGTCGGGCGGTCCGGTCCCTCCGGTGGATCCGCAGCGGCTCAACGCCGCGGGCTCGGTGTTCCTCACGCGGCCCAACCTGGAACACCACATCGCCCATCGAAGCGAACTGCTCGCCCGCGCGGCCGCCGTCTTCGACAGAGTGGTCGCAGGAGATCTGGAGGTGCGCGTCACCTCCGTCCGGCCATTGGCCGAGGCGGCGCAGGCCCACGCCGACCTGGAGGAGCGTCGCTCGACGGGCAAGCTCCTGCTGACCACGGAGGAAGGAAGGTACTGACAGTGGAGACCACGATCACCATCGGGGGCGATCTTCGCGTCGGCCGTCTCGGCTTCGGGGCGATGCGCATCACCGGGCCCGACGTGTGGGGCCCGCCCGACGACGTCCCCGCCGCGCTCGCGCTCGTGCGGCGCGCGGTGGAGCTCGGCATCACCTTCATCGACACGGCCGACTCGTACGGCCCGGGGACCAGCGAGGAGCTCCTCGCGGAGGCGCTGCACCCCTATCCGGAGGGCCTCGTCATCGCGACGAAGTCGGGCCAGAGCCGCCCGTCGCGGAAGGAGTGGCTGCCGCTGGGCCGCCCGGAGTACCTCCGCCAGCAGGTCGAGCTGAGCCTTCGCCGGCTCCGCATGGACTGCCTGGAGCTGTTCCAGCTGCACCGCATCGACCCCAAGGTGCCCTTCGACGACCAGATCGGCGCCATGAAGCAGCTTCAGGACGAGGGGAAGATCCGGCACTTCGGGCTCTCCCAGGTGTCGGTGGCGGAGATCGAGGCCGCGCGCAAGCAGATCGAGGTCGTCAGCGTGCAGAACCTCTACAACCTCACCGAGCGCGGCGACGACCCGGTCATCGACTACTGCGAGCGGGAGGGCATCGCCTTCATTCCGTGGCTGCCCATCGCCAGAGGCGCGCACGCCTCCGCCGCCGGTCCGCTCGCCGAGGTCGCCGCGGAGCTGGGCGCCACCCCGGCGCAGGTGTCCCTGGCGTGGCTGCTGCACCGGTCCCCGGTCGTGCTGCCGATCCCCGGGACCAGCTCGATCGAGCATCTGGAGGAGAACACGGCGGCCGCCGGGCTCAGGCTGACCGACGAGCAGTTCAAGCGGCTCTCGGACCTGTGACCACGGGTTCCCGGGCGGCGCGGGAAACGGGCCCGGACACCGGGTTCCCGGCCTCGCGCCGCCGCCGGGCGGGCAGGAATCTATCTCGCGCAGGCGTCGAATTACCTGTGCGCCAATAAATCTTCACGCTTGTTCCGGTGGGCCTTCTTTTCTTGCGCCGATTTTCGGCCGGAAGCGTAGCCGATATGCCCGGACAGTCCTCCGGGGTCCGCGGGTGTCCCGTGGCGGGAGCGACCGGTGTTTATCGATCGCAGGCGCGGGGACGGTCGTCGTCGTAATTGCCTATTCCGGGCAAATCGACGGATCCAGGAGGCTGACATGACTGGATACCTGCCGTATCGCGATTCCACTCCCGCCGCCCGTATCGGGGGCGTACGCGGCTGGCAGGCGGACATTCTCCGCGGCGAGTCGTAGCTGAGTGAATCGAGGTACTGCGGCGCGTAAGGCCGCAGTGCCTCGACCTTTCACAGGCGGGCGACGTATCGGGGGACGTCCATGGCGCGATTGTTCTACCCCGCCGCACGGCGCGGCGACGTGGTGGAGGATCTGTTCGGAAATCCCGTGCCCGATCCCTATCGCTGGCTGGAAGACGGCGACGACCCGCGTGTGCGGGACTGGGCCGCGGCCCAGGATCGTCTCTTCCGGGCGTGCCGCGACGAATGGCGGGAGAGGGAGGCCTGGGCGTCTCTGGTCGACCAGATGTCGTCCTTCGGCGTGTCGGAGCCTCCGATGGTGCGCGGCGCGGTCATGTTCCTCACCGAGCAGCACCGCGGGGACGAACAGCGGCGCCTGCTCGTCGTCGACGCCCAGGGAAACAGACGAGTGCTGGTCGATCCGGTGGAGACCGACCCGTCCGGCCACACCGGGCTGTACGCCTGGTGGCCGTCCCGCGAGGGCGAACGCGTGGCCGTCCAGATGGAGGTCGCCGAGCAGCCCGGCAGCGACATCGTGGTGCTCGACGTCCGTACCGGCGAGGTGATGGACGGGCCGTTGCCCCGTGCCCGCAACACCTCGCTCGCCTGGCTGCCAGGAGGCGACGCGTTCTATTACGTCAGCCGGGTCCCCGACGAGGAACTGGCCCCCGGAGACATGCGTCTGCACCGGCGGGTGCGGCTGCATCGGGTCGGTACGCCCTGGCAGGCCGACGCCGTCGTGTTCGGCGGGGAGGAGGCCCCCGACCACTATTACGGGCTCACCGTCAGCGCCGACGGCCGTCATCTGGCGATCACCGCGACGGCCGGCCCCGCCCCGCGAAACGACGTGTACGTGGCCGAACTCGTCGATCCACAAGCCCCGCGTTTCGTCAGGATCGTGGACGCGGACGCCGTCCGCGCGCGGGTCCTCCCACGCTTCCTCGCCGATGGCCGCCTGCTGCTGGTCACCGACCACCAGGCGCCGTGCGGTCGCATCTGTGTGGCGGACCGGCACGACACCGACCCGGCGGCCTGGCGCACGCTGGTGGCCGAGGATCCGCGGGCTCCCCTGGACGAGTGCGTGGTCCTGGACGGCCTGGCGCTCGCGCGGCCCCTCCTGCTGGTGGCGCGTGCCCGCCACGGCACCTCCGTCCTGACGCTGCACGACCTGGCCAGTGGCCGGCCGCTCGCCGATGTGCCTCTTCCCGGCGCGGGCGTCGTGTCGTCCCTGCGCGCGAGCGTCCCTCACGGGCATCAGGTGTGGTTCGGCTACTGCGACGCGGCCACGCCCCCGGCCGTCTATCGGTACGACGTCGTACGGGGGAGGACGGAACGGGAAACCGGCGCCGTGACGGCCGGGCACACCCCGAAGATCCGCAGCCGCCGCGTTCGCTACCGCGCCGGTGACGGCACCGAGATAGCGCTGTTCCTGTTCACCGCAGAAGAGGCGGACCATCGGGGCCCGCGCCCCACCCTGCTGTACGGCTACGGCAGCTTCGGCATGCCGATGCGCCCGTGGTTCTTCCCCCTGGCGGCCGCATGGGTCGGCGCCGGAGGCACCTACGCGGTCGCCTGCGTACGCGGAGGCGGCGAAGAGGGTCAGCACTGGCACGACGCCGGCCGCGGGCCGCACAAACACCGCGCGGTCGGCGACTTCAACGA
This sequence comes from Microbispora sp. GKU 823, assembly GCF_002027145.1. NCBI lineage: Bacteria > Bacillati > Actinomycetota > Actinomycetes > Streptosporangiales > Streptosporangiaceae > Microbispora > Microbispora sp. GKU 823. Next base: position 89,567 of record NZ_MWJN01000023.1, read on the forward strand.
CGCCGCGGCCTGGCTCATCGCCACCGGCCGGACCACCCGCGACCAGCTGGCGATCTACGGTCAGTCCGCCGGCGGGCTGCTGGTCACCGCCGCCGCCACCCGGCGGCCGGACCTGTACGCCGCGGTCGTCGCCGAAGGCCCGCTCTGCGACATGGTGCGCTACGAACGGTTCGGCCTGGGCTGCACATGGACGGACGAGTTCGGCAGCGCGTCCCGGCCCGAGCAACTCCGATGGCTGCTCGGATACTCGCCCTACCACAACGTCACGCCCGGAGTCGCCTATCCCGCGTTCCTGCTCACCGGCGCGGTGACCGATCTGCAGACCGGAGAGGCCCACGTGACCAAGATGTGCGCGGCCCTCCAGCACGCGACCAGCAGCGACCGGCCGATCCTCATGCGCAGGGAACCCGACACCGCCCACGCCGCCTCGCCCGCGAGCAAGGAACGCGCCCTGGCCGCGGACATCCTGGCCTTCGCCGGCGAACACACCGGCCTGTCATCGAAGAAGACGGCCACGCCTCTTCCCGAGACCGCCCCGGAACCGCTCTGAAAGCCGGCGTGCCACAGGCGGGATCCTGACAAGATCGCAACATGCTGCGATTGGTCATGACATTGCTGGCCGTGGTGCCGCTCCTTGGCGGCGGTCGCCTTCTGACCGGACCGCGCACATTCGAAGAGCACGCCGCACAGGCCGTGGAGACCTGGCGGACCAGCGGTGCCGCGGAGATCTGGCGCGACGGTTTCGTCCCTGTCGGCGACCTGACCGTGATGCCGCCGGAGGTGCGCGAGCAGATCGAGCATGACGAGGAATACGGCTGGGTCGTGGCCGGCCCGCTCCCCGCCTCGCCGGGCGCTGGGCAGGTCCGCTGGGACGACGGGTCCGCGATGCGGGTCCCCGTGATCGGGCCGGCAGAGGCGTTGCAGGCGGTGTCTCCCTGGCCGGAAGAGTGGATCTGGCCTGACCGGCACACGTACCCCGACGGGGAGGCGTACAAGCTGACCGGTGCGGAGTTCACGACGATACGGCTGGAGACCGTTCGCGGCATGGCCACCGTGCCCGCGTGGCGGCTGCACTTCTCCAACCTGCCCGGCCCGATCGACCGCGTCGCGGCCGATCAGGAGGCGCTCGACACCGTGAAACGCGCCGTCGGCAGGCACGACCCAGGCGACGAGCAGATCATGGACGTCGAGGCGCGCGGCGAACGCCGGCTGCTGGTGAGGTACGAGTACGGGACCTGCAACGGTGAGCCGCTCGATGTCGTCCTACGGGTCAGCGAGCAGCCGGACGTGGTGGTCCTGGGGCTCGACGTCCCCTCCCAGGGCGACGGCCTGTGCGCGGGCACCGGCATGGGCGGCCAGGGCGTCGTCGGGCTCGACAGGCCGCTGGGCGATCGTGTGGTGCTGGACGCGATGAGCGGACTTCCCGTCCTGTGTCTTCGCCGTGCGCCGGACGCGTGCGGTTCCAGGAACACGTGACATCACCAGCGACCCGCCGGTTCATCCCTGCGCGAGCGGTGTGCCGAGTCCCTCGTGGAGCGTGGTCTTCCGGCGGCGCCGGAAGACCAGAGCCGCGACGACGAGCCCGCAGAGGACGGCGAGGACAAGCAGCAGCGCCCACGGGATGGTCCACGCGTGCGCGGTGCTCTCGACGGCGGCGAGCGGGGCGACCGAGCCCGCCGCGTCGGTGAGCAGCGGGACGAGCGTGACGGTCCCCGTCAGCCGCAGCGCGGGCGTCACTCCGTGCACCGGTACGGAGACCTTCCAGGTGTCGCCCGGCAGCAGTTGGGGCGAGTCGTCGATGTGTCCCGCGCGGGCGTCCCAGCGCCCGAAGGGGCCGGACAGGGACACCGCCTGACGAGCGGTGAGAATGCTGTTGCCGTCGTTGCGGATCGTGTAGGTGACGGTGGCGTCGCCCGTGCCGAGCGGATTGGGCGTGCCGGAATAGCGCACCTCCAGGTCCCGCACGGAAAGGCTCGGCTTGAGCTCTCCGCCCACGCGCAGGCGGATCCGGATGCCGAGACGCCGCCCGTCCGGTCCGCCGGGCACGGCCGGCGAGGTGACGATGCCGCCCATGTACTCGCCGGGCGCGGCGTCGTCGGGAAGCGCCACCGTGAACGGCACCTCGGCCGACTCTCCTGGCCGGACCGTCACGCCGGGCCGGTCCGGGTGGACCCACGCACCCACCCCGGTCGACTTCGCGTCCTGGCCGAGCAGGTCGAGCCGGCCCTGCCCGGTGGTGAACGCGTCCGCGGCGTACACGCTCAGGCGGAGCGGCGTCGTGCCGTGGTTGGCGACCACGAGACCGTCCTCGATCCGCCCGCCCGGGTCCAGGGTGTAGCTGTAGTTCCGCCGGTCGGACCCGAAGTCGCCGGAGGCCGTCGCGACCGTCCAGGTGACCTCGCCGTCCGCTGCCGCGGCGGGGCCCGTCCCCGCTCCGATCAGCCGAACGCGGCGAGAAGCGCCACGACGACGCCCGGGCGAGGGAGCCTGCTGCGGTTGTCGTGCGCGGTCTTGGCGGGTGCATCTGCATGGTCCTCGGGTGGTCGTGGAAGCGGCGGCGTGGACGACGTGCCGTGGGGTGGGCGCCCGACGGGTGCCCACCCCACGCGCCCACGTCATCGGGGAGCGGGGCCGGATCGGCTCGTCGTGAGGAACCCCGCTTCCCTGCGGTCGTCTACTGGAGCCAGTCGGACTCGGACGCGGCCTGCTTGTCCTCGCCGGCCTTGCCCTCGTTCGTGTGGATCACGACCTTGTCGACGGTGGAACCGACCGGCTGGGCCGCGCCGGCGCCGCTGTCCGGGCCGCACCAGGACTCCTGGCCCAGCTCCACCGCGGCGTTGGGGGCGGCGCAGGTGCCGCTGCGGAGGTTCTCGACGACGAGCTTGTTCCCGCGCACCTGGACCCGCACGTACGTACGGACGTGCTCCTGGTTCTCGACCGAGTTGGCCCAGTGGCTCTTGGGGTTCAGCGGGTCGGGACCGTAGTTCGGGTCCTTGGTCGTGTCCGGAGCGGTGAGGTCGTAGTACTTCGAACCCGAGGCCGAGTTCGCCGTCACGTAGATGACGCCGCCCGGGCCCTTGGACACCTCGGTGGCACCGGGCTGCTCGTCCTTGTTCGCCTTCTGGCCGTTCTTGATCACGTAGCTGCGGGAGTAGCTGTGGTCGTGACCCTGCAGGACCAGGTCGACGCCGAGCTTCGAGAAGGCCGTCGGGAAGTCCTGACGGCGCACCTTGTTGTCGCTGTCGTTCGCGTGGCTGGCCGGCGAGTAGATCGCGTGGTGGTAGATGAGCACCGTGTGCTTGGCGCCGGCGCCGTGCTTGTTGACGACATCGGTGATGTAGGCGATGTGCGCGGCGTCGGAGCCACTGGCGTACGCGTTGCTGTTGATGTCGATGAACAGGATGTTCTTGTACGTGAACCAGTAGTCGCCGCCCGACCTGGTCGTCGCGCTGCCGTTGTAGTACGGCGCGGAACGGTCGGTGTTCGGCGTCCAGAAGTGCTGCTCGTACGCCTTGCCGCCGACGTCGTGGTTGCCGATGGTGGCGGCCCAGGGATACTGGCGCAGCTTGTCGGACGCGAGGAACGCGTTCCACTGCGTCTCGGTGTTGGCCGACTCGACCTGGTCGCCGCCGGAGACCAGCAGTTCGGCCTTCGGGTTGGCGGCGAGGGCGACGTTCAGGGTGTCCTCCCACCCGGCGCCGTCCTTCGCCACGTTGCCGGACGAGCCGATCTGCGGGTCGCCGAAGAACAGGAAGTCGAGGTTGTTGCCGTTGAAGTCCTGGGTCGTGAACGAGTACGCCGGGGACCAGTTGCCCTCGGCGCCGACCCGGTAGGAGTACGCGGTGTTCTGCCTCAGGCTGTCGATCGTGGCGTGCGCGTTGTAGCCGCCGTTGACGACGTTCGCGGTGACCGTGGCCGGGAAGGTGACGGCGTTCGCGGGGAACCGGCCGTCGACGACCTTGGACGTCGGCGCGACCTGGACCACCTGCGCGGTGCCGGTCGAGGAGTACCAGGACACGACGCGCTGCGTCTCGTCGGCGCCCACGCCGAGGACGATGCCGGTGAGCGTCGCGCTGTCGGCGTGGGCCGCGGTCGCCAGACCGCCGCCGAACACGGCGCCGGCGCTGAGGGCCACCGCGGTGGCGCTCATGGCCACCCGGCGCAGGACGAGCCCGGGGCCCTGAGTCCCCTTGTCGAGCTTCATTGCTTTCCATCCATTTGGGGGTATTGGAGTGGTTTGCACGATTTCGGCATCCGGTGTCGCGGAGATGAACGTGGAGCAGGCGGACCGTTGCGCTTGCCGGAAGTTGTGGCGTGATCTCGGATTCCGTGATCTCAGATTCCGAGAACGCGTTGCACGAACCACACCAGGCCCATCGCGGACACGCCCGCCGCGATCGCCCCGGTCGTCCACAGCCCCGCGATCGGCCGGCGGTGACGCAGCAGGGCGAGCAGCGGGAAGACGGCGACGATGATCGTCAGCTGGACGACCTCGATGCCCACGTTGAAGACGAGCAGCGACCACAGCAGCGTCCACGACCAGGCATGGTCGATGCCCAGTGCCGCGGCGAAGCCGAGACCGTGCACGAGGCCGAAGCAGAAGACCACCGCGAGCCGCGTCCAGCCCGCGCGGTCCAGGCCGAGGCGGCCGTGACCGGCCGTCTCCAGATCTGTGGCGTGCGACCGCCGTCGCCAGATCCGCCACAGGTGCCAGCCCGCGACGACCGCGATCGAGAGGGCGATGACGGGCTCGACGAACGACGCGGGCGCCTCCACGAGGCCGAGGGCGGCGAGGACGAAGGTCACCGAGTGGGCCAGTGTGAAGGTCGTCGCCGCCAGCACGATCTCGCGCAGGCGGCGTGACCCCGCGATGAGCGCCAGCAGGAACAGGATGTGGTCGAGCCCGCCGAGCAGGTGCTCGGCTCCGAGCCGGAAGAACTCCCAGAACCGCTCGAACCAGGACTGCTGCGTGGAGAACGACCGATGCTGAGCGTCGAGGGCGGTGCTTCCGGACTTCAGGTCGAGGTCGTAGGTGACGATCGTCTTGCTGTCGCGCACGTACCCCTCGGAGCCGGAGAACAGCGCGCTGCGCACCTCGTGCGCTCCGGCGGACTCCGGGCACCGGTAGTCGAGGGTCAGCCGCGCGTACGGGACGCCCTCGCGTCGCCCGATCGTGAAGCCGCCGTCCCTGACCGGGGTGCACGCCTTGCCCCCTGTGGTGACGCCGAAGCGTTCGGTGACGTACGCGACGACCGAGCCGGCGTGTGCGTCGAGCGCGGCGGCCTGCCGTGCCGCGTCACCGGCCTCGAACGCCGCGGTGCCCGCTCGGAAGAGCGGGTCGTCCTTCTCGTAGTCGGCGGCGGAGACGACGAGCAGGTCGTACTCCAGTTGGAGTTCGGTGCGGACGTGCCCGGTCTGGGGCGAGACGAGGTTGACGTAAACCGTCGAGGTGAACCCGTGGGCGAGGGCGGGCAGGGCACCCAGCGAAGCGGAGAGGGCACTGAACGGGACGGCCACGGCTGCGGCGGCGATGACAGCACAGACACGACGCCGAGCGGCGGGGGACATATGACTCCTTTTCGGCTTTGGCGTACGAAATCTGCTCGATTGAGATGAACGAGCGGTATCTCGTACGAGAACCGTCGAGGAACCACGCCCGGCGGAGACGGCCTCGGCGCCGAAAGCCGCAGATCATGCGGTAGGAAATAGGCGCACTTCCCGGCGCCCCCGAAGGACGATCCCCATGCGCTCTCGGCTTCTGCCTGCCTGCACACTGGCCGCGGCAGTCGCGACCGCCCTGCTGGCCGGCGGATGCGGCTCCGGCGACGACTGGTCCCGGCCGCACGCGAAGCCCACCGCCGTCGGCACCCCCGGCCCGGGCTTCTTCCCGGCCGCCTCCCCCGCCCCTGAGTCGACGATCACGCCCAGGCCCGGCTCCTGGAACGGGGTCCGCCCGCCGGAGGGCTACCGCGTGGTGCTGCTCACCGCGGGAGAGGACCGCCAGACCACGACGCTGGTGAGCGCGGTGACGGCGTGGGCCGAGGAGGAGCGGGTCAGCCTCAGGACCCTCAGGGCCACGCGGCCGGACCAGTTCGTCCCGACGATCGGCAAAGCGATCGGCATGAAGCCCGACCTCATCGTCAGCGCCGGCGACGACCTCGTCGACCCCCTGGCCCTGGTCACTCCCAACCACCTCGACCAGCAGTTCCTCGTTGTCGGCGCGGAGCTGGCCGAGCCCACGGAGAACGTCACCGCCGCCGACTGGACCGGTGCGTCGTTCCGCGGCGAGGGGCTCGGCATGTCCTCGGCGTACGATCCGGCCAGCTTCACCCCGGAGCGCGCCGGGCGCGCCGTCCGGGCGGGTGCCGCCGCCGTGCTCAACGGCATGACCGGCATCGTCCTCTGGCTCGACTAGCGCGCATCCTCAGCAGCCGTGGCCGCCGGCGGCCGTACGTCGGGTCATGGCCGGACGGCCAGCACCCGGAAGCCGATCCCGCGTGTCGTCCGCGTCACCGAGTCGATCGTGAAACCGGCCTGCTCCAGATAGGGCCGGGGATCGCGGGTGAGGTAGTCGGCTTCGAACCGCACGAACAGCGGTTCCAACAGCCGCATCCCGGCCCGGATGACCGGGTTGCTCGACGGCCCGTGCTCGGCCAGCACGAACCGCCCGCCCGGTTTGAGCACGCGGTAGGCCTCGCGTGCCGCGGCCAGTGGATCCGGGATGGTGCACATCGTGAACGTGGACAGCACCGTGTCGGCGACGCCGTCGGGCAGGTCCAGGCGCTGCACGTCACCCTGCCGCAGCTCCACCCGCTCGCCGAGGCCGGCCTGCGCCACCCGCCGTCGCGCGAGTTCCAGCATGGGCCCGGACAGCTCGATCCCGACGACCGTGGTGCCGGCGTCGTACAGGGGGAGGTTGAGCCCGGTGCCGACCGCGATCTCCACGACGTGACCGCGCGCCTGCCCGACGGCCCACTCCCGGCTGCCCGGGAACAGGCGGCGCTCCCAGGCCAGCATCTGGCTGTCGTACCGATCCGCCATCCGGTCGAACACCCGGCGTACGTCGGCGTCCGTGGTAGCCCGCATCCCACGACCTTTCACGATGGGGGTCTCCGCGAATCGTTCCACGGCATGGGCCCCATTCGGGAGGGCCTATTCGGCGACGGCTCTGTCATCCGGGTGAATCACCAGTGGGATTCCGAAGTTCGGCTGCCGGTTCGCCGGCAGGTCGTTGAATTCCACGATGGCGGACGCCGGCGGGGCCGTGATCTTCACGTTCGCGTGCCACCGGTATCGGGTGTCCACCACGTTCCGGTGAATCCTGCTTACCCACTCGCCGTCGCGGGTGTAGTCCTCCTGCTTCGAGGAGTACCGCGTGATCAGGCGGACGGGCAACCCGGCCTTGTCGACGAACAACCTGAACGAAACCGTGTGATTTTCCGGATTGAAAGCACCCGGCTCGCTGTACAGGTTCCTCATCTTGAGGATGCCGCGATACTCGCCGGAGCGAGGGGAAGAGGCCTTCGAGATCACGAACCTGAGCCTCGCCGGGCTGAGGACGTCGACGAGCTGGGCGCCGCGCTGGCCGTAGTCCTGCCAGGACGCGTTGTCCTTGCCGAACGTGACCCAGGTCTTGCCTTCCGGCATCGGACCCCACTGGAAACCCTGGACGTAGGTATAGGGGCCCACGTTGACCGCGCGCAGGGGAGCGCGCATCGCTTCCAGTTCTTCAGGGGGCAGGGTGGCCCGGAGATCGGGGGTGATCACCTCCCGAGAGGTGAGGTCGTAGCCGACCACTCCGGACTTTCCGAACCCGATCCTGCCGGTGGTCCGGCTGATGTAGGTGTGCTTGTCACCCGAAATGACTGTCCGGGCGGTCTCGGAAACCAGAACCCCTCGCCCCGCCGCGAACTGCTGCCGGAGAGCTTGAACCGGGTCGGCGGATGAAGCGGCATGAGCGGCGCCGGCGCCGGTGAACAGCGCGGCGAGCATACCGAACAGAACGGCAAGCACATTGAGGCGCCTCATATCGCTCCCTGATTCGCGGCACGTGACGGAAATCCTGCCGCCTTCGAATCACGGAGTGATCTCGAAGGTGGGCGATTTTCGCTGAGCTCTTTCCACCGTGACGGCAAGTGGCAGCCTCTTGGAACGTGTTTGAGAAGGGCTACTCCGCTGGATGAGCGAGGGTGATGCGCTGCTGACGAGTTACGGCGCTTCCTCGCGCGAGGCGGCGGACCATGCCGCTGATCGCGGCCATCGGATCATGGCCTCGGCCGTGGCCGGCCGGCGCTCGTAGTCGCGGGCCAGGCGGCGCTGGCTGGTCAGCCAGGCCGGCGACCGTTCGACGACCCACCGCCGCTCGATCACCGCGAATCCGATCTGCCCGGGGGCCTTGCGGACGATGTGCGGCACGGTCCGCAGCAAGCGCTGGTTCCAGTGCACCGGCATCCCGGCGAAGTCGGCGTCGGCGAACACCTTAAAGGAGCGTGCGAAAGCGCTGATCAAGCGATTTGCAACCCAGTGGCCGTATCAGTGATGTGTAAGACCACCGTGCTCCACCTGATCAAAGACCGTCAGCTATCAACAGCTGCCAACGAAAGGAAAGCGCCGTGAAAAGCATCCGAAGGGTAGCAAGTGTGGCCGCGAGCATGGGTGCCCTCACCCTCGCCCTGACGCTCCCCACCACCGGGACAGCCAACGCGTCCACCTCCGATCAGGTGACGTTCACCTGGAGGGGTTACCTCACCGCGGGCTCATGCACGATCGAACCCGGCGCCAAATGGACTCTGTACTCGGACGGCACGGCGCGCCTGGACGCCACGGTCTTCAGTCTTGACGACAACGACGCCTGGCTGATGTGGGCGCATCTGCTGGACGGGCGCAAGGCCGTGCTCGGCGACATACGGGTGTACCGAAGCAGCAGCACCAAATTCGTCAAGAACCTGCCCAGCCATACGCGAAGCTACCGATGGATCGCCTGGGGCCAGTTCGACCCCTCCCTGTTCGACCTCGTCGAGCACATGTCACTGAGCAAGCACTGCTGAGGCCGCCCTCGCAGTGGCCGCACTCGCGGCCGCCGGACTCCCCGTCTCCGTTCCGGGCTCCTCCGCCGCGCGACGACGACAAGCCCGGCGCGGGAGGCAGTTACGGCGGTGAGATACGCAGACCGTTATCGACCCTTCTCAAACACGCTCTTAGCGCGCTCGCGCACGCCCGTGGTCCGCGCGTTGTCCTGTTGCGGGATCGTCAATCGGTCCGGGTGCGGAGGCTCCGCCGCACCGGGACTACTCCGTGCCGTCCGCCGGCAGGCGCTCGGGCAGCCCGAGGCGCGGGAACCGGTCGTCGTGGAACGTGATGATCTCGGTGATCGCCCCGCCGGTGACGCGCAGGACGTCGATGGTCAGCGGCAGGTACGCGCCCTCCTGCTTTCGCCACTGGTAGAAGGCGACGGCGGGC